>JBBIUO010000310.1:0-5183 GCA_037440205.1 Chloroflexota bacterium | reverse complement strand
GGCTCGACACGCCGCGCAGGATCTCCATCGCGCCGTCCACGCTCGGCTCCTCGACATAGATCGGAGCGAAGCGGCGTTCGAGCGCGGCATCCTTTTCGATGTGCTTGTGGAATTCATCCAGCGTGGTCGCGCCGATACATTGGAGTTCGCCGCGGGCAAGCGCGGGCTTGAGCATGTTGCTCGCATCCATCGCGCCCTGGGCGGCTCCTGCACCGACGACGGTATGCAATTCGTCAATCATCAAAATCACGTCGCCCTTCGCGCGTTGGACTTCATCCATCACGGCCTTGAGGCGTTCCTCGAATTCGCCGCGGAAGCGCGACCCGGCGATCATCGCGCCGAGATCGAGCGCAACAACTTTTTTACCCGAAAGAATCTCTGGCACATCGTTGCTGGCAATCTTTTGCGCGAGTCCTTCGGCGATGGCGGTCTTGCCTACACCTGCTTCACCGATGAGAACAGGGTTGTTCTTCGTGCGGCGGGATAATATTTGAATGAGACGCATGATCTCGTTATCCCGGCCAATAACCGGGTCAAGTTTGCCTTCGCGCGCCAGTTGGGTGAGATCGCGTGAATATTTTTCCAACATGCGATAGCGGGTCTCGGCCTGCGGATCGGTCACGCGCTGTCCGCCGCGCAGGTCTTGAATGGCATCGTACACGCGGTCACGGGTCAGGCCGGCGCTTTCCAAAATGCGGGCGGCCGGTGTGTTGCGCTCGGTGAGGATCGCCAGAAAGATATGTTCCGTTGAGATGTACTCATCTTTCAGGCGGTTGGCTTCCTCGTTGGCAAGATCAATGATCCGCTTGACGCGAGGCGTGATGAATATCTGCCCCGCCCCGCCGCCGAAGATATTCGCCTTCGGGCTGGCGCGCAGGGTGGCGTCGAGCCGCTCGGTCAATGCTTCGGCGCTGACGCTTAATTTTTCAAGAATTTGGGGAATCACCCCGCCGGGTTGTTCGATCAACGCCAGCAGGATGTGTTCGGTATCAATCTGGTTATGGCCGTAGCGCTGGATGATCTCCGCGGCGCGCTGGGCGGCTTCCTGTGCTCTTTCGGTAAATCGGTCAAATCGCATCATGGGGGTATCCTCCCGTAGAGCCGACTTAAGTCGGCCCTACGACATGCAGGCGATTATAACAAAAGCGGGATTTGCAGGCTGTATGCGCGGCATAAGAGGTGTGTAAGAATATGGAGATATAATACCCCCATGTCCTCCATCACCATTCCCGCGCGGACAGAGGCGCACCCCAATCTGCGCCCGCTCAATGTGTTACGCGACCTTCCCGCCGTGGCCGACCTGATCGAGACCTGCTTCTCCAACACCATGGATAACGAAGGCCGCCGCTACGTGCAGGATATGCGCCGCGCCGGAAACGACAACTCCTTCGTCAAATGGGCCAACCGCGCCATCGAAACCACGTCCCTGCCGCTGAGCGGATTCGTGTGGGAGGAAAACGGAAAGGTCGTGGGCAACACCAGCCTCGTCCCGTTCAAGCACAACAAACAACGCACCTACCTCATCGCCAACGTGGCCGTCCACCCCGATTTTCGCCGCCGCGGCATCGCCCGCGCCCTCACCCAGCGCGCCATCGAACATGCCCACGAAAAGAAAATCACCAACATCTGGCTTCACGTCCGCGATGACAACCCCGGCGCAGTCGAACTCTACACCCAACTTGGATTCGCCGAACGCGCGCGGCGCACCTCCTGGCAGGCCAGCACCGACATCCACGCCCCGACTTTGCAAACGGACATCGTCATCACAAAGCGGAATTCGCGCGACTGGCCGACTCAACGCGAATGGCTTTCCCGCCTCTACCCTGACCTTTTAGCCTGGCACCGCGATTGGACATTCACCTCCCTTCAGCCGGGTTTGTGGAACTGGCTCTACCTGATATTCGTAGACATGAACATTCGTCAATGGGCGGCGATGAAGAAAGACTCACCTTCCTCGGCAGAAACATTCGAAGCGGCGCTGGCGTGGATTCCCCAGGGGCACGGCGAATCTCTTTTCGCGGCAACCAGCCCAACGTCCAGCCCCGAAGCGTTGACGGTTTTGCTCATCCATGCGCGGCGCGAGTTGTTCCATCTCTATCCCAGCATCACGATGGAGTATCCCGCCGGTGAATTCAACGAAGCCATTCTGGCCGCGGGCTTCAAACCGCTCCGCACTCTCATCTGGATGCAGGCAACTTCGTAATTGTCTTTGCGTATTTATGGTTAGCCTGTCATTGCAAAGCATTCTCTCCATCGAGTTGGAGATTGCTTCGCCGCAAAGAACGCGGCTCGCAATGACATAACAAAAGGAGTGCAAATGACAAAATTCGTTTTCCGCTGGGCGATCAATGCGGTCGCTTTGTATGTTGCGATATTGATCGTGCCGGGCATTGATCTTCGCGGCGCATGGACAGACATCATCTGGCTTGCGCTGATCTTCGGCCTGTTGAACGCGCTCGTGCGCCCGCTGCTGAAATTCCTCACCTGCCCGCTCATCATCCTCACGCTTGGATTGTTCACCATCATCATCAACACGGTCATGCTTTTGCTCACCAGCCAGATCGGCCAGTCCTTTGGGTTCGGCCTTATCGTAGACGGTTTTTGGACCGCCGTGCTTGGAAGCCTCGTCATCAGCGTCGTCAGCATCGTCATGAGCGTCATCTTCCGCGACGAGTTGAAAGGGAAGAAGCCGTAGGGAAAGGGAAGATGGAATCAAAAAGAGGTTTGGCTTTTACGCCAGGCCTCTTTTTGATTCCAGGCACAGGGCGACCCTTGAATGGCCCAACATCGTCTCGATGGATTGGGACGGGTCGCCCCTACTGTGTAAGGTAAGTTACTTAATATGCAATGCCGAGGTGCTCAGCATCGTCAAAATCAGGCGGGAATTGTTCACAAGCATCAGCGCGATAAATACGAGCATGACGATTTGAAACCAGCGTTTGCTCGAAAATTCCTTCCACCCCAAAGCAAGGAAGAGAACAATGGCATACGTCCAGTTGGTGGCGTAGAGAAAGAGTTCCTTGCCGAACTTTTGATGAAGCGCAAAACTGAACAGGGTGATGAAAATAAAGGCGTACGAAAAGCGATTATCCTGCTTCCTGATATTTTTCAAAAAGCCAAACCCGCCCAGCGCCGCCAGCGCAAGCCAAAAGACCACCATCGTCGTTCCAAATTGCGTTTCGTATTCGCTCGCGCGCATGGGATTGGCCTCATGCGGATATAACTTTCGGCTCACTTCAACGATCCACACTTTCAAAAAAGGCAATTCCCTTTTCAAAATCAGCGGGTCCGGCGCAATGATGCTGTTCAAAAACATCACACGTCCAACCGCAACTGCGCGGTCTGGATTGACATCGAACGTGTTGCGTCCCTCCGTGCCGTAGGATGACGGATCGAAAAAATAAGGCTGGGAATCGGGATACACCACATTGTTGAGCAACGTCAACGGGATGACCAGCGCGCCGACGATCAGGCCATACTTGATCCACTGCTTGATGTCGCGCCGCACGAAGACAAAAGCAATCGTCGGCTGGATGATGTTCGAGAGCGTGATGCCAAACGAAACCAATCCGGTGATGATCAATGTATACAGCGGCGCATCCACCAACAGCAGAATGATCGTCAGCATAGCAACCGCCGCAATGAAAATATAGGTCTCCAGTAGAAACCCAAAGATCAAATGTCCCGCCGTGCCGCCGAGTAACGCCGCGATCAAAACCGCATACAGCGAATTGCCCGTCATCTTCTTCACGAAATACCACGCCATGAACACACACGACGCGCCCGCCAGCGGCGCAAGCAGAAACGCGGCGGAAAGACGATCCCCTTTCAGGAAAAGCGAAACAAAAAACACAACGGGGCGGATTACCAGCAACACAAACGGATGCAGGGAACGCCAGTAATAGTCCTGAACCGCATCCGTTGTAAGACGAATACGCCAGTTCCAGACATCCGTATCAAAGAAGATATCGTCCGTGTCGAAGGCGGGCTGGTTGAAAATGAACGAGAAGATGAAATACACGCCAAAGAAAAACGAAGCGATCAGGATGCCCGTCGCAATCCCATCCGCAAATTGATAGAAACGAGTCTGGCGAAAATTGGTTTGTCCCGCCAGCGCGAGCAAAGGAAGGACAAGCACACAGCCGATGATGAATGGAAACGCCTGATCCAGTTCGAGGAGGACGAACTTCGCATCGAACAAACTCGGAAACTGGTTCGCCATCTGGAGCATTCCCGCCCCGAAAACGGTCAACACCGTGAACAGCGCCAGCGCGAGGAGCAAATCGCCTTTGTTGGATGCGTACAACCGTTCCGCCTTGCCGAGCAGGCGATAGATCAACAGTCCGATCAAAGTCTGTGCCAGAAGCGCGAGGAGTAAAATACCAATGAAAGATGAGTAGTAATTTCCAAGAAACCCAACCACAAAATACGAAGCCACGACGGACAACATCCACGCAAAGAACATGCGATAAGTAATCAATTGGAACATCAGGCACCTTTGTCGAAAAACAACGCGATGGTTTTGAATATGAACTGGAAGAATTGAAATTGATTATAAGCAAGCAAAATGAGAAAGACCGTCATGCCGCCCTGAAAAAAACGATTCTTTGCCAGCGGCGCAAGCGAAAGCGCAACGAAGAAGATCAGCGCGTACGCCCAATCGGGAGAGTACAAAAACGGCTCGTAGCCGTAATTGACATGCAGAACGAAATTGAACAAGACGCACAGCGCAAACGCAAAGGAAAGGTCAACTTTACGGGCGCGGAGGAGATTCCTCAAGAAGAAAAATCCCGCCGCCAAAAGCAAAACCGCCCAGGCGAGAACGAGCACATTCCCCACTCCGTTGTACGAACTGTAAGAAAAAGTTTCGGGCGAAATCTTGAAAAAATTGAAACGCGGGAACGTCCCACCCACCTCTTTTCCAAACACATACGGCTGGGGAGCGATCACCGTATAAAGAAACACCGTGCGGAGGAGTAACAGCACGCGCCCGATCACCTTCCATGTTGGTTCTTGAAAAATGGAGAAGGCAAATTCCTCCTCCGCCTGTGCGCCAGATGGGAGGAAGAATAACCTGCTGGAAGGAAACCACGCGGCATGGACGATGCTGAACAAAATTCCCAGCGAGAGGGCAAAGGCGGTAAAACGGAAAACTTGCGTTAACGAGACCCTAAAGGTCTTCG
>JBBIUO010000309.1:0-5185 GCA_037440205.1 Chloroflexota bacterium | reverse complement strand
TCCATTAAGAATTCAGACAAAATAACACCAATTTTTCGATGGCGTTATGCTCTTTAAGACAAACGCGGCATTATATCAGAGAAAAATTGCCCGAATTTCAAAGACTGAGAGTTTTTGAAAGTGAGTTGGCCCGCCCGCAGGGTTTTGGATTAAAATCAAAACATGGACTGGCTCACAGGCTCAAAACAGGGAGAAGCGAAAAGGTTGGTTTCGCAGATCGCGGACTCAGCCAAACGCGACTCCGCCGCGCAAAGCCTGATCAAACTGGGGGCAGATGCCGTACCGTCCCTGATGGAAGCGCTTCAGACTCAAGACTTGAACCTGCTTCTGATCTATCAGCATATTCTTGCCCGGATATCTTCTGCCCCACCCCTGCTGACAAAGGCTCTTGCCACCGCCCATCCTCTCATCCGCGGACGCATCGTCGAAGTATTCGGCATTAGCAAAGATAAGGCCGCCATTCCCGTTTTGCTGGACGCACTGACAAGTGAATACTTTACTGTTCGCTCTCGCGCGGCGCTTGCGCTTTCAGCCATCGGCGATGCGAAGGTCGTGCCTAACCTTTTGCCTTTGCTCAAGGACGCGGAAGATGAAGTCCGCATCGCCGCCTGCAAAGCCGTTGGAAGATTCCGCGACCCATCCACGTTCGATGAGATCACCAATGTCCTGCTGGACGATTTAAAAATCGAAGTGAGGCAGGCCGCAGCGAGGTCATTAGGCGAAACAAAACATCCCGCCGCGATTTCCCTCCTCATGGAAGCCCTGCGCGATTCCTATTGGTGGTATGAAAAAGAACAGGCCGCGTCTGTTTTGTTGGACGCCATCGAAGGCATGGGCGAAGCGGTTATTGATCCATTGATCGATGCGCTTGGCGACAAGGAAGGCACTGTCCGCAAATTCGCCGCGATGATTTTGGGGAAACTGGGCGACGTTCGCGCCATCGAAGAGTTGGGCATGGCGTTGTACGATCTTCATCATGAAGTGGGGGAGGCCGCCGCCGAAGCATTGACAAAGTTTGGCACAAAGGCGGTGGATATTTTGATCGAGGCATTGAACCACCCCGAAGCGGCAGTCCGCGACCATGCGGTGACTGCACTGGGAAAAATCCAGGATGTGCGCGTGGCTCCCGTTCTCATCGAAATGCTCCGCGACCCCGACCGCACCGTGCAAAAAAACGCCATGCTCTCTCTTGCAAATTTACGGGACGAACGCGCCACCGCCGCCCTGCGCGAAATCGCCGCCAACCGCGCAGACCGGGAAATGTCTGCGCTGGCGAAACAGTTGTTGAGTGGTTCATCCTGAGCAGTCGTTGCTCCCTTCGCCGTCCCCGGCGAAGGATTTACTCGCGGAACGCCGCCGCCTCGAATATCCGAAGTTGGACGGCGGCTCTGAGCCTGATTATTTTTCTCGTACATCTGCACTTCGCTCAGTGCAAATAACTTTAGTTCGTGTGTAATCTGTGTGCGGACGTAAGAGAACGTCCGCTACGCAGAGACATAAAACTTTATCGGTAGGAGACACAATGAAACGAATTCACACTTTACTGGCTGTGCAATCTGTTGTGGCGATTTTGGTTTCCATCAATCGCCTCGGCACATGGACGCTGGGCTACGTCCTGCCGAATCAATTTCTCCGCTGGGTGGATTTCAACAACATGCTGATCTTGCCGTTGATCAGCCTCGTGGCGTTTTACCTCCTCAAGAAAACAATCGAATACGATTCATCCACAAGGGAAGGCCGCGCGCACCTGGCGATAAACCTTGTTTTCATCGTCGGCGTTTATCTGCTCGCCGCCAGTTACGGCGACCATGAAGTGACGAATTCAGTCACTGGATATTCTTCACGGGCTTTGTGATGATGAACGCGGCCTTGCTGCATTTGCAGGTTTTGTTTCCGCACAGGGAACAGGTCAGCGGAAAAGATACCGCCCTTCTGCTGGTGAATTCGCTGTTTCTCGGCGCGGGCGTGCTGGCAAACCTCGGCTTCGAGGAGATCGGGTTGGATTTGTACGTGGTCGCGGTGTTGGCAATCCTCTCGGCGTATTTGTTGTGGAAGCGCGGCAGACAGCCTTTGTTCATTTACTATACATCCGCATATTGGCTGGGATTGATTGGAAGCCTTATTGCACAGGCTCTGCGCTAGAGAGCGCAGATTACGCTTGATTGATTGGAAGCCTTATTGCACAGGCTCTGCGCTAGAGAGCGCAGATTACGCTTGATTGATTGGAAGCCTTATTGCGCAGGCTCTGCGCTAGAGAGCGCAGATTACGCTTGCGAATATCGTTGCGAGGAGCGGAGCGACGAAGCAACCTCCCGTTGGCGGTCACTTTCTCGTCAAAAGTGAGGTTGCCGCGCCGCCACACCTGCCCTCCCGCTCGCTTCGCTTCGGGGACCCTGTGGCGGGCGGTGCCAGGGAAAAGCAAGGGCGGCGGACTCGCAACGACATGGTTTGACAGGGTGTACGGTAGAGAAATTTTGGTCAGGGCTGAGGTGTTTCTCTTGGCAAAGTGTAATTGACCTCTTGAATGGTCAGGTCGGAGAAGGAGACGACAACGGCTGTCTCCCCCGCGGAGTTGACAAACGCGCCAATGGTTCCGCTTGGGTAATTGGAATCGCTGACGCTGAATTGATATCTGCCGTTCAGGAACAGGCGCATCTCCGTTCCAACCGCCCACACGCCGATGCGAACTTCGCCCGGCGCGCCGGGGGGTGCGTCTCCGCTTGGGATGGGCGCTTGCAGGATTTGTCTCGTCCCCACGCTGATTCGTTCCGCGTTCACCGTTCCGTTACATGAAATTGCAAAGCGATAATAGGCCACACCCTGCGGGTTGGCGCGAATGAGCAGGCCGTAACTATCGTCGCCGCGGCACAGGTTAAGGCGGGCGGTGATTTCGGCGTAATAATCATCCACGGTCAGGTCATGGCGCAGGCTGATCATGTACACTTTGCTTTGCGCGGCGAGGATGAGTTGGTTGTTTTCTATCGCGGCGCTGGCCTGGTCTGAAACGGCGGTATCCCACGAGGTTTCATCGGAGAAATTGTCGGTGAAGAAAACTTCGCCCAAACCGGGCCGCATCTCCGGGGTGGGGGGGTAGGTGGAAAATGCCTGGGCGGAGGGAGTGGCCGATGGCGGGAACCAGATTATGGTCGAGGTGGGAATCGGGGTTGGCGAAGCCGTCGGCAAAATGGGAATGGGCGTCGCGTTCAACGCATCCAGCACGGCGCAGGCGCTTGTCATCATTGTCATTGCGAGGAGGATGCACTTCCCGACGAAGCAATCTCTGGATAATTGGGAGATTGCTTCGGGCTTGCGCCCTCGCAATGACATTCGCAACGACATTCGTAGAAACCGTAAAATCATCATGTGGTTTTTGTGACAGAAATTTTGGGATTGTGTCGTAAAATAAAATTAACTTCATTCTAGCATAAAGGAGCAGACGATGAGCGAACAGCAAGTTCTGGTGACCGGCGCGTGCGGTGAGATCGGGCAGGCGTTGGTGCAGGGATTGGCGAAGAGCGGCGGCTATCGTATCGTGACCTCGGACCTGGCGCCGCTTCCCGAATCAATGCGGCCGCTTGTGGCGGAGCACGTGGTGGGGGATTTGGTTTACAAGGTAAAAAATTTCTACGATTACGATTTTGATTTCATCTTCCACCTGGCGGCTTCGCTTTCATCGAAAGCCGAGGTGGCAACGGAGGAGGCGCACCGCATCAATGTGGAAGGGACAATGCAGTTGCTGATGATGGCCGCGTATCGCTCGGAAAAATATAACAAGTCTGTGAAGTTTTTGTTCCCCAGTTCGATCGCGGCCTATGGTGTGCCGAACCTTGTGGAAAAGAAAAAGGCCGGCGCGGTGAAGGAGGATGAACGCAACACGCCGCACACCATGTATGGATGCAACAAACTTTATTGTGAAAAACTTGGGATGTATTACAGCAAATTTTTCGGTCAAAAGCATTTGGATGAAAACCCGCCTCACATGCTGGACTTTCGGGCGATCCGCTTCCCCGGGCTGATCAGCGCCTTTACATTGCCCAGCGGCGGGACGAGCGACTACGGCCCGGAGATGCTCCACGCGGCGGCGCAGGGCAAACCGTATGCCTGTTTTGTCCGCGCCGATACGAAAATCTCTTTCATGGCAATGCCCGATGCGATCAAATCATTGTTGATGTTGATGAATGTGCCGCGCGAGAAACTTTCCAACAACGTGTACAACATCGCGGCTTTTGCCATCACCGCAGACGAGTTCCGCCAGCGCGCGGTCAAGGCTTTCCCCGATGCAAGAATCACCTTCGAGCCAAATCCGCGCCGGCAGGGAATCGTGGATTCCTGGCCCGAGGATGTGGATGACTCCCTCGCCCGCGCCGAGTGGGGCTGGAAGCCCGATTACGATGTGGATACGTTCTTCGATGAATATTTCCTGCCGGAGATTCGGAAGAGATACGGGAAGTAGAGAGCAGAGAACAGAGAACAGAGAGTAGAAACAAGTGAGACCGTCTGAGGAAGGCGGTCTCTTTGTTTATCCGCTACTCTCCGCGAATTGCCGCGAATGAGATTAGCGAAGATTGGCGTGGATTAGCGGAAAGAATCACATCTCCAAAATCTGTTCCCTCTCTGGTCCAAGTGACACCAACTTGATGGGCGTCTCGGCCAGCGACGAGATGCGCTCCAAATATTTCTTCGCGTTCTTCGGCAGGTCCTTCCACTTGCGGATGTGGGTGACATCCTCGGTCCAGCCGGGCATCTCCTCGTAGACCGGGACGCAAGCGGCGAGTCCATCCGCGCCGCCGGGCAGGTCACGGACGAGGGTGTTGTTGACGGTGTAGCCGGTGCAGAGTTGAAGCGTTTCGAGGCCGGAGAGAATGTCCAGTTTGGTGATGATCAGGTCGGTCAGGCCGTTGACGCGCACGGCGTAGCGCAGCAGGACTCCGTCCAGCCAGCCCACGCGGCGCGGACGGCCGGTGGTGGTGCCAAATTCGTCCCACGGGTTGGCGCCCGTCCCGCGCAGACGTTCGGCCATCTCGCCCTGCAACTCGGTCGGGAAAGGTCCCGAACCGACGCGCGTCTGGAAGGCCTTGGTCACGCCGAGGACATGCGCGTCGCGCGCGGCGGTGATGCCGAGCCCGAGGCCGGTCAAGGCGGCGGGGGCGAGCGTGGTGGAACTTGTGACATAGGGATAAGTGCC
>JBBIUO010000308.1:0-5193 GCA_037440205.1 Chloroflexota bacterium | reverse complement strand
TATTCGGTCATCGAGCCAGGCCAGGGCGCGGTAAAGATGCGGATGTTCCTTCGCCAGATTCTTGCTTTCGGCAGTCGGTGTGATGACGGAGAGTCCATCCAATGCAAGCAATGAATAATCCGCGCCAAACCATTCGATCACTTTGCGCGGCGGGAAATAATAGATGTCGAAATACAATCCCTCCAAATGGGAGCGCACGCCACTTTTTGAAAGGCGGCGAAAGGCAAGACGAAAATTTCCGCGAAAGATTTCAGCCATCTCCCAAAGGCAAACAGGAGGCATCAACACCCAGGTGACCAGCCCGCCGGGTTTCAAAACCTGCGGAAGACTTTTTATCACCGGAGTTAAATCGGGAATGCAATTCAATCCGCCCAAATCTGAAAAGACTGCGTCGAAGGGTGCGCCTTGCACGTCATCCAAATCCGTGAACGAACATTGTTGAAATGTGATTTGATTTTCCAGCCCAAGTTTTTTCACCTTGTCCTGCAAACGCTCCAACATGCCGGGGGCAACATCCGTCGCGTGGACAAAATAACCGCGTCGAGCCAATGCAACCGCATCCGTGCCGGTGCCCGCGTTGAGTTCGAGGATGCGCGAGCCGCGCGGCAGAAACCTGCCGATGTGGTCGTAAACTTTCCCGCGCATCCGCGTCAGATGCGGATGATCTTCCGCGAACGAATCGTATTTTTCGGCAGTGCGCGAGAATGCTTCGGCGATGATTGGAAGTTGAGACTTGGTCATTGGTGATTGGTAATTGGTAAATGGAGATTGGATTGTGGTCTTCACTCGCTCAAGCCACGTCCACCTTCGGCTCTTCGAGGCGGCGAGTCCTGCGCCGGGGACGGCGCAGGGAGCGTTGCCGCATTTCGCATCTTCTTCAATTTCATTTCGCTTCGCATCATGCCCAGCAAGTAATATGGTGTGCGGATCATTCCGAGAGGCTCGTGTTTTTTCCACGCGCGGCGCAGACGAAACTCATGATGCACACGTCCATGCAAAATGCGGTAAAACTCCTGCGGAAATGGCCCGCGATACAACATGGCAAGGTCGTCGGAGTCGACCCAATTTTGTTTTTCGCCCAGTTCCATTTTCACACGCTCGAAAAATCTCGTCCCAGGCAGTGGATACGAAACCGAGATGCCGATGTCGTCGGGCGAACATTCACGCACCATTTTCAATGTCATTTGCACATCGTCCCAGGTCTCGCCGGGGTAGCCGAACTGCAAAAAGAATCCAACTTCGATTCCGTTTGTGTGCAACAATTCGGCGGCGCGATAAATATCTTCCACCTTGTCGCCCTTGTCCATCGCATCCAGAATTTTCTGCGAACCCGATTCCGCGCCAAGCCAGACGGTTTTACAACCTGCCTTTGCCAGCGCAGGCGCAGTCTTCTCGTTGACCAGGTCCGCGCGTTGCAAACACTTGAACGGAATGACGGCATCAATTTCACGCAATAGAACTGCAAATCGTTCGATCCAGTTCGGTTTCAATCCCAAAATATCATCCGCAAACCAGATGTGATCGGGCCGATAATTTTCCTTCAACCACTTCATCTCCGCCGCAACATTCTCTGGCGAACGCGAATTGTATCTCTGCCCCCAAATCGGTTTGGCGCACCAATTACAGTGATACGGGCATCCGCGCGTCGTCACCATGTTCATCGAAAAATAACCGTGACGTTCGCGCCATATTTTTTTGTATTTTTCGACATCCACCAAATCCCAGGCAGGGAAGGGTAAAGCATCGAGGTCTTTGATATCGGGGCGACGTGATGCGTGTTGCGTGTTGCGTGATACTTGACCAATAATGCCGCCCGCTTCCCTCCCCGCCGACAGTTGATCCAGCAATTCTCCAAGCGTTTCCTCCCCTTCGCCAAGCAGACAGTAATCCGCGCCGTGATCGAGATACAGGTCGTAATGATCGGTCACGTCCGCGCCGCAGAGAATGACCGTGCATCCGCGTTCCTTCGCCATTCGAATCATCGTGAACGCGGCTTCGCGCATCCGCAAGAGACACATCTTGGAAAGGTAGTTGAAATTATCCTCAAAGATGACCGCGTACTGCGGCTTATGCTCATCCAGCGACTCTGCCCACCCCTCCTCCGATTCCGCCAGCATCGCATCGAACAACGCCACATCGTAGCCGCGCTCGCGGACGTAACTCGCCGCATACATCGTCCCAAGCGGCGGGTAGGGTTGCATCGCATCCCAAAGTTTGGGGTCGAAGCGCAGGTAGTAGGATTGGCCAAAGAGAACCTGGGTCATTTTTCAACCTGTAAACCGATCAATCTATCTTCAAATGTTTTCAACGTCCGCAAGCCGTGATGATCGAAGTTGCCCTGACAAACGTCGGCGGAGAATTTCGTTTCCGCGCCGTAGCCTGTTTGTTTTTTGAAACGCGCGATCTTGCGATTCATCTCCCAGGATTCGAGCAGGTCGCCAGGCTTGTTGTCAAGAAGCGCCTCAAAGAATGATTGAATTATCTTCCAAATTCGGAGATCCTTCGCTTCGCTCAGGATGACATTGGTATTTGAGTTTGGCAAAATGTCCAAAACCCACAAATTGGCTAAACGCAGGCGAAGAAAAACTTCCATCCCGCTGATCGGAATCATCTGGGCAAACTCGCGGGCTGAGTAGATATTTTTTGCGTCCCATGCCAGGGCGCGTTCCGAAACGATGACATTCGGGCAGATGACATCTCCAAATGGACGAACCAGTCTGCCGAAGAGAAGGGCAAAGGCGCGCGCCATCCACACACGGCCGGGTCTGGCAACGATCATGTAATCCATGTCCCTGTTCTTGGAGAGGTTGAGCATCGCGAGGGAGCCGGTCAATGCCGCCATGCGGATGAAGGGCAGTTTGCCGATAATATGCCCGTAAAAAATGGCGCGGTTGAAAGCCTTGCGCGAATTGACCTCGCGCGACTTCCGAATTTCAACAATCTCATCACGTCCCGGCAGGAAGTAAAAGCCGTCCCGGCAAACAACATTCTCCATGCCGGGAATACATGCTTCGAGTTCCTCACAGGTTGCAGGGACGATCAGAAACTTCCGCAACTCATCCAGGGACAAGGGATGATCGAACACATCGGAATATGCCAGGGTTTCGAGAACCGCCTTTTTCAATTCCATTGGCAGAATATACATTGCAAACGCAAATCCGGCAACGTATATTTATTCAGATAAACGTTGTCTAATTTTCATATTAATGGAATAATCCCTGTCTCAAATGCACCTAACAGTCATCAGCCCATTTCCTCCAACGATCACCGGTATCGGCCAATATGGATTTCACATCACGAGGGCAATGGAAAAGTCCGGCCTGTTTTCCCGAATCACCATCCTTGCCGGCGCAAAGGATCGGGGCGACTTCTCCGCGATCTTCAAAAACGCAGAAATCGAACATTGCTGGCGCCCGGACGAACTGAGTTCCCGGCAAACCATACTTTCACGCCTGAGAAATCTGGATCCGGACCTGGTCTGGTTCAATCTCGGCGCAAGCGTCTTTGGCAAATCGCCGCTGGCAAATCTATCCGGGATGTTCACGCCCCTGCTCGCAAGAAAAATGGGATTTCCAACCATCGTCACACTGCACGAATTGGTGGAACTGGCAGACCTGAAGGCGCTCAACGCCCCCGGCGGATTCCTCGCACCCCTCGGCGCGCGTCTCCTGACAGAAATCGCAACAAGAGCCGATCTCATCTGCCTGACCATGCGGCATTATGCAGACTGGCTTTCAGCAAACAAGCCCGATGTTCATTGCCTGCACATTCCGCATGGAACTTTTCAGGAACCTGAATTTCTGGAGGAATCAAACGAACCGGAATTGTTGTTCTTTTCCACGCTCGCGCCTTTCAAGGGACTGGAATTGCTCCTCGATGTTTTTCCAACCTTACAGACAGAATTTCCAAACGTACGCTTGACCGTTGCCGGCACAGACCATGTGCGCTACCCCAAATACGCAGACCATATAAAAGCCCGGGTACGCAACATGAATAATGTGAATTGGCTTGGCCAGGTGGCGGAGGAAA
Source organism: Chloroflexota bacterium (assembly GCA_037440205.1). Lineage (GTDB taxonomy): Bacteria > Chloroflexota > Anaerolineae > Anaerolineales > Villigracilaceae > Villigracilis. The sequence goes on along the minus strand of JBBIUO010000308.1, from coordinate 1,164 downwards.
AGATTGTGAGCATGTTTCGCCGTGCACAAATCGTGGTCCTGCCGTACACAGCGTCCACAGGTTCTTCCAGCGTGATGTGCCGCGCCGCCACATGGGGACGGGCAATTGTCGCATCCGACTTGAAGGAGCATACCTGCTTCGCCCGGGAAAACGACCTGCGAATTGAATTTTTCGAGAACGGGAACATTCAAAGCCTGAGAGAATCCCTGTGCGCTTTGCTCAAGTCGCGGGGACTTCGCCAACAACAAACCGAACACAACTTCAATTCGATCCAGAGACTGCCCCCATCCGAGACTTGCAGGCATTACATCCAGGCCTTCAACCTCGCGCTCGAAAAACGCAGAAGCCGGAAGCGAATCATCGTTCCGCACAGGGAAATGGAACTTCTATGATTCCCCGCCGCGTTCGCATTGCCGTCCTCTTTGCATTCCTGCTTCACGGATTTTTCATCCTCACCGCCCGCTACCGCCTCAGTTACGACGCCTTCACCCACATGCTCTTCGCGAACCATTACGCCGAAAACTGGTTCTCGCTTTGGGAAACGCGCTGGTACACCGGCTTCACCGTCGTCTCCTACCCGCCGTTGACTCATCAACTCATCGCCATTTTCGTTCCCATCCTCGGCTTCGACAAAGCCTTCGCGTTCATCCTCTGGGTCGTCACAACCTTACTCCCATTGGGCGTTTACGCATTCAGCCGCATCTTCGCCGGTAAAACAGCATCCTCCTACGCGGCGATGGCATCTGCCCTCCTGCTTCCCGTTTTCGTCACCGCGCACATCTTCGGGCAGCTTCCATTTTTACTTGCAACGCTCCTTGCGTTTTTCAATGCGGCGGCGTTGAAAAAATATTTGCAACAAGGCGGCCTGCAAAATCTTCTTCTTGCAGTTTCGCTCACCGCCACCACCATGGCCGCGCATCACGCCACATTGATGATCCAGCCGTTTTATATCTTCGCGCTCGCAGTTTTTCAACTCAACAAAGACAATTGGAAAACCATTTTCACCAGGCTCGGTATCTTCGCCGCATTCGCCATTCCCGCAGGCATCGCCGTCATCTGGCCGTTCTGGCAGTGGGGAATGAATCAGCAAATGCAAATGCCCATTGACCACCTCTCCCGCCACAGCTTCGTCAACGACCCGCTGGCGCGAACCATCTTCTTCTG
>JBBIUO010000307.1:3102-5220 GCA_037440205.1 Chloroflexota bacterium | reverse complement strand
TAATTTGCGCCAGAGAGCGCAAACTACGCGAGGTTTTCGTGATCTACTGATTATGGTACTGGCAACAGAAATCATCCCGTTGGAAACAGATGAACATGGCGTGATCCGCGTCAGTCACACCCGTGTGACGTTGGATACGGTCATCGCGGCGTTCAAGGATGGCGCAACAGCAGAGGAGATCGCCCAGCAGTATCCCACCGTTCCGCTGGCGGATGTATATTATGTCATCGGATATTATTTGCACAAGCGCGGCGAAGTTGAAGCATATTTAGAGAAGCGGCAGGAAGAAGCGAAGGAACTGCAAAGACAAATGGAAGCGCGCCTCGACCCGGTGGGAATTCGGGAACGATTACTGGCTCGTCAACAAAATTGAGGCAAAGCATGAACATTGTTTACAAGAAAAAACCCGCAACCAAAAAGACAAGAAAAGTCAAAGACGCCCGCGCGTCATATTCTGCCAAAGCCGCCGCCAAGGTGCAGGTGATCGAAGCAGTGTATGACGGACGGGTATTCCTCCCCCAACAATCGCCCATGCTGAAGGCAAATACCCGTGTGCGAATTACGGTCGAGCAGGTAAAGGTTAAACGGACAAGGAAAAAATCCTTTCTCGAGACAGCGCGCTCCATAAAGATCAATGCCCCGTCTGATTTCTCGACCAACGTTGACGAATATCTCTATCGCGGAAAGTCATTCAATGGCAAATAGTCTTTTCCTCGATACGGCATTTGCCATCGCCTTGATCTCTCCAAAGGATGCATTTCACGAAAAGGCGTTGGAACTGGCAAAGCAGATCGAAAAGACCCAAACACACCTTGTAACAACCAGGGCTGTTGTAATTGAGATCGGGAACGCCCTGTCAAAAGCATCCATGAGAGAAAGCGCTATTGAGTTAATTGACTCGATGGAAGAGGATGAAACCGTCGCCATCGTCCCCATATCCGATGAGATTTATAACGGCGCATTCGATTTATTTCGCTCCCGCCTCGATAAGGAATGGGGGCTTACCGACTGCATTTCATTTTTGGTTATGAAACAGCGCGGAATCGCAAACGCCCTGACCACTGACCAGCATTTTCAACAGGCGGGATTTGTCGCCTTGATGAAATAGGATTACGATAATCACAGACCTCCGAGTTCTCGCAGAACTCGGAGGTCTGTGTATCTACATTCGTGTCAGGCCTCTCCGCTTTGTCAAATTTTCTTCCCTGCCTGTTCAACGACTTCTAAAACCTCAGGGAGGTCGAGGCCGAGTTCCCTCAACTTCTCCACTGTGGGAATGCTGTTCGCATCCCAGCCTCTTCTTTGATAGACCGCGTCCATCAGATGCTCGTACTGCTCTTCGCGGTATTTGCGCAGATGCTTCATCTTCTCTTCGGTGGTCATGTTCGCGGGATCAATTTCCAGCAGGCGTTTGAGTTGTTCGTCGTAACGATCCTGGCGGGATTCATACTCAACGGCAGTGACCGGTCCCATGGCGCGATAGGGCGGGTAATCGTGTTTGCGTCCCACACGTCCCATGCGGATGGCGAAAACTTTCTGGAAGTTGTACACCCGCTCCGACTGGCGCAGTAAATCCTCGGTGACGGTCGGTTTGCCGGTCACGCCTTGATGAATCCACGTATAGTTTTCAACGTGTTCCGCCACTTTGGCGGGCTCTTTGGTTTGCTTGTTATTTTCGGGGGAAATATCGTTCCACGGAAGTTTGCACAGTCCATGCAGGCTGAACCACGTGCGCCACATCGGGAAGTAATGCAGGGCTTCGGCTTTGTCTTTGAAAGAGGGTAAAAGGTTCTGCACCTGATCCATGAAGATCAGCCAGGCTTCATCGTGTTGCGGACCTTTGGTCGCCATACCATAGCCGCCCTGTTGGGCAAGTGATTCCTTTGTCAGATATTCGGAGATTTCCATGCCCTTGATTTCCATGCCAATGTCGTGGATGAAGTTCGGGTCAGCGCCGTATTCGCGGACAAACAACTCTTTCATGTAACGGACGCCCTGTCCCACGATCACGCCGAAGCCTTCGCCGCGCGCCATTTGGTGGAGCAGTTCCAACGCCGCAGAGCCGTTGCCGAATTTCAATTCGAGTCCGCCAGTGATCTCCTTGTTGAGGATGCCTTC
>JBBIUO010000307.1:0-3064 GCA_037440205.1 Chloroflexota bacterium | reverse complement strand
AATTTGCAAATGAAATCGTATCCACGCCGTACGTGTCGCAGTAGAAGTTAAGTTCCAAAACTTTATGCGGATCGAAGTTGCCGATGTTCGCGCCCAGCCCGGCGGCGTTCTCATATTCAGGACCATCCACCAGAACGCAGTCCCCGGCATACGGTCCGGTTTGAAGCGGGAAATGATCCACACCATGCGAGCAGGACATGGTGCATCCCAGCCAGCATCCATCGGGCAATCCCTGCGTGAATCGTTCCTTCCAGACCTTTGAGTCAATTTTATGCGTGTCGGGATGCGAGCCGTAGCGGAAGTTGTGCGTGGGCAGTAAATCGAAGTGATCCATCACCTCCACGATGTTAGCCGTGCCAACCTTGCGCATTTGATTTTGCTTGTCATCGAGATCGGCGATTTCCTTGTTGATACGCTGACCGGCCTTGCGGACGAGCGCCATATCAGCCACGCCGTTTTTATCGCCGCCCACATCCGAGTAGCGCACCACGATGGCTTTGATTTTCTTTTCGCGGAACACACGCCCGGGACCGCCGCGTCCCGCCTGCTTCAAACGCGCCTCCTTGCGGCGCACGTCGTACCAGGTGGAATTGATCATCGCGATACGGGTGTGCTCCGCCGCCTGACCAGCGGACAGCACCGAGATGGAACGCCTGCCCTTTTCATCACCTCCGTACCGCGCCGTGAGCTGGTTGCCAATCTCATGCGAATCTACCGCTGGGAGAGAATCCCGTTCTATCGTCACCCGGCCTGAATCGCCGTCAATGAAAATGATCACATCCTCAGCCGCCTTGCCTTGAATCTCCAGCGCGTCGAAGCCTGAGAATTTGAGGAAGGGTGCAAAGTATCCGCCCACGTTGCTGTCAATCACGTTTTCGGTGAGCGGACTGAGCGTGACCACAGTGGCTTTCCCGCTTCCGGGATAGGCGGTGATTCCGCAAATGGGGCCGTTGGCAATGACCAGTTCATTTTGCGGGTCGTTCCATTTTGTGTCGGGCGTCACCGCGTCCCACAATAATTTGAGGGCAAATCCGCGCCCACCGGTGAACAGGTCTTTCATCTTTTGCGAGACGGGTTTTTCATAAATCGTGTTGTCGTTCAAATTGATGTACAACGTGCGGTTTGCGTATCCGCGCTCCACGGGGCGCAGGGCGTAGGTGAATTCTCCCAACAGGGTGGATTCTGAAACGGTAGGCAAGGTCATGGGGTCTCCTGAAATCTCAAATCGAAATGGACGGCAAAACGCCGCTCTCATTATCGCAAAATCGAAGTGAACTGCCTATTGACTATCTTCCCATTTTGGCAGTGTCAGGAAACATCTTCCAGTCACAGAGATCACAGAGTTCTCTGAGAAAAACCCCTGTCAGGTCTTTTTCATTTTCCGCGAGGCTGGCTTATAATTTTCAAAAAAGCGATTCTACCTTCTGTAACAGGAAAACCTTTTTCAACCACAAAGGAGACAAAGGGTCACAAAGGAAAGCCAGCCTAAAATTATCCCTTTGTGTACCTTTGTGACCCTTCGTGGTGGATCATTTCCCGCCGGAAACGGGAGAGCCATAAAAGCGAGGAACCATGAACGTATCCGAAGCCATCCGCATAAAACGAGCCGTGAGGAAATTTCAGGACAAGCCGTTGCCCGAAGAAATCATTCACGCCATTCTCAACGCGGGGCGCAGGTCGCAATCCTCGAAAAATAACCAAGCCTGGCGCTTCATCGCAATCCGCGACAGGGAAACCTTGAAGGCGCTTTCCAAATGCGGCGAATGGGCGGGACACATCGCAGGCGCGGCGTTGTGCGTCGCCATTTTGACTCCCGAACCCACCGAAAAATTCCAGACGATGTTCGACGCGGGACAAGCCGCCGCCTTTATGCAACTCGCCGCATGGGAATTGGGCATCGGATCATGCCCCGCTTCTCTCTATGACTTTGAACGGACCCGCCAGATTTTGGCATTCCCACCCGAATGGCATTTGCGAATCGCCCTCTCGTTTGGCTACCCTCGTGAAGAAGAAAAAATCTCCGCCGCGCCCAAAAAGGGAGGGCGGATGTCGCTGGAAGAAGTGGTGCATTGGGAGAGGTGGTAAAAGTATTTCCATGAAAAAGATTTTTTCCGAAAAAATGGCATCTGTCTATGGCTGGTTGTTGGTTCTGTCTCTGGTAGGGCTTGGAATAGCCGTGGTAGTGATAGTAAGCCTTGCCCTTTCTAGTTGGCCTGTGAGTACAATGCCCATTTCCAGCGCGCCGCGCCCATTATTTTTTGCAAGCATGATATTTGGGGCACTAGCCATTATGAGCTATTGGAAGGTGAATATACCCACCCTTATGGCCCTTGTTACCACTAGCATCTTGCTCACTGTAATGTTTAACTCTTTCTCCAAAGTTTTTTCACATCCCTATGGCGAAAAGGAGAACGTGGTTGTAGAGAGCAGGTGGAAAAGGGATTACAACCTCGGCTACGGAGTGGTTGTTGTCGAGTCTATCTGTATATCAAACGGTCACTTGATAGACGTGTACAATGGCACGAAAGTGTATGAGCAAGATAGAATCTCTCAACAAAAGCGGCGAGTGGAACTTGGCACACTCCAACCGGGGCAGGTTGTGAACATAACATTTAGTTCTTTCAAGGATGATGAATTTTACGAACTTTTGAGAGAGAGTTCTCCTTATGGACCTGGCGTAACAATATGGGAAGGCGCTGCAGAAATCACGATCCGAAAAGGCGAGTATGGTCCCGTTGATTCTCAGACTGGTGATAGTTTATGTGAAATTTTATTTCAGGAGTGAGGCTTGATAGATAGCAGAGGGTTTGAAGAGAGCATTTCCATGAAAAAGATTTTTCGATAGGCAGAAAGTTGTGCTGTTGCATTATCTACGGTCACCCCCTGTATTACACTGCGCACGTGAGCGCGGACATAGGTCGGTTTATAGGCAATCAAGCGGACACTATTGTTCAAATCCTGAATCACCTGCGTCACTTCGATTCCCGTAAGTTCGAGCACGGGAACGCTGTACAGATAAATATGCCCAATAATGGAATAAGCGCTTAGTCTTGCATCCACATTC
>JBBIUO010000306.1:0-5232 GCA_037440205.1 Chloroflexota bacterium | reverse complement strand
AAGGTCAATGCAATGGGGATCGTGAAGACCGCAAAAGGTTTTACCGTGTTTTTTGAAAACGAAAAAACGATCAACACCAGGAAAGGCAGGGCAAGCGTCCCGAAATCGAATAGATATTCGATTGGATTCCAGGTACGCACTCCGAAATATCCCTCGTAATAGCCGCTGGATTTGGCGTAAAACGGCAGGGGCAATGGGTCGTGAAAGATAATGAACTTGATGATTGTGTCCACTGCGAGAATTGCAAACAGCCAGCCGAAAAAATGGATCAGCCGCTGTTTTTTGTCACCGCCTGCGAGAAAGAGAACGGCCAACAATGGAAACACAAACATGTAGATGAGGTTATCCGGCCGCGCTAAAAAGGCGAGATAACCTGTGGCAATAGTCAAGGCCAGAGATAATTTATATCTTGCCTCGTCGTAAGTCCATCCGAGCACGGCGAATATCAAAAATGAATTGCTCAGCATGGATAAAGTGGTGTCCATGCCGCTTGCCATGTGGAATAAATAGATTGGCGCTGTGACAAAAAACGCCAGGAAGATCACGGCCAGCCATGGAAAAGAGCCTTTCAACAATTTGGATTCCGCATAATGACTGCACGTATAGGCGATGAGCAAAATTGCCGACAATCCGAACCCCGCAGAAAGTAAAGTGAGCAACGCGCCTGAATTAATCCCGTGAAAAATGACTCTCGCAAGGATGACGAACGCAAGATAAAGAATGCTCGTCGCTCCATAGGTTTGAACGCCGTCGGAATTCCAGGCGATTCCATGCCCGTTCAAAAAATGATCGGCGTAGCGGATGAACATGTAGGCATCGTCAAATGTGCTCGATCCCGCATCCCTGACCAGGCTGATGTAATACACAATCAGCGCAAGAAAGAGGATGATTGGAATGATCTGATTCGCCTTTGTCTTTGTTCCGTTCACAGTGTTGAACTCCCGATATATTGCTCTAATAATTTACCTTGTGCGGTAGGGGCGACCCGTCAATGCGATCAAGAATCGTGTTGTGCAAAGGGAGGGTCGCCCTTGCGGTCAATGCGTCAAGAATCATGTTGTGCGAAAGAAGGATCACCCCTGCGGTTGTTTCAAAGATTGTGTGAGATGACGCGATGGTAGTGGTATATCAGTAAGTGATGTGGTGCGGAATGGCATTCCGCATACTCGCAGTTCAGCGGGATTCCATCCCGCTCCACGATACCCATCACTTACATCAGCCCACTATTATGGACGCGATAACATAAATTAACGCCCGCAAATTATAGCATTGCAAACAACAAAAAAAGACGGGTGAGTGTTCACCCGTCTTTGCAGTTCCATTTATCTTCGTCCGCCGCCGCGACGATCCCCGCCGCGTCCTGAGCCTGACGAAGGACCACCTCGGCCACCGCCGCGCCCTGACGGACCGCCACGACCGCCCCCGCCGTTTCGTCCGCCTTTATCTTTTTCGCGGGCCTCCTCGGCAGACCAGCCTTCGAGCACGGCCTGACGCGAAAGGCGAATCTTGCCCTGCGGGTCGACATCCGTGACCATGACAGTGAGTTCGTCACCAAGCACACAGACATCCTCCACCGTGTTCACGCGTTCACTGGCGAGTTGCGAGATATGCACGAGGCCATCCACGCCCGGCAGAATGTTCACGAACGCGCCAAAGGCTTCCACGCGCACAACTTTGCCGGTGTAAATGTTCCCGATCACAACCGACTCGCCCAACGATTCGATTCGCTCCTGCGCGATCTTTGCGCCCTCGCCATCGGTGGATGCGATGTACACAGTGCCGTCTTCCTCGATGTCGATCTTCGCCCCGGTCTCCTCCTGCAATGCGCGGATGTTCTTTCCGCCGGGCCCGATCAACGCGCCGATCTTATCCACCGGAATCTTCACAGTGATGATGCGTGGGGCGTGCGGTTTCAATTCGGGGCGCGGAGCGTCGATTGTGCCAAGCATGATATCCATGATTGCCATGCGCGCCACCTTCGCCTGCTCCAGCGCTTCCTTCATCATTTGCGCGCTCAAGCCGCTGATCTTGATGTCCATTTGCAGGGCGGTGATTCCCGCGGCGGTGCCGGCCACTTTGAAATCCATATCGCCGAGATGATCCTCGGTTCCCTGAATATCGGTCAGGATTTTGTAGCGGCCCGTGTCGTCTGTGATCAACCCCATCGCCACACCGGAAACGGGAGCCTTGATCGGCACGCCTGCATCCATCAACGCCAATGTCGAACCGCAGACCGATCCCATCGAAGTGGAGCCGTTGGATGATAACGCCTCGGACACAACACGGATGGTGTACGGGAATGATTCCTCCGCCGGGATAACCGGTTCCAGCGCGCGTTCCGCCAGCGCTCCATGACCCACCTCGCGCCTGCTCTGGCCTCGAAGGGGTTTGACCTCCCCGGTAGAGAACGGCGGAAAACTGTAGTGGTGCATGTAGCGTTTGTTCTTGATCGGGGAAAGATTATCGAGTTCCTGAGCCTCGCCCAATGTGCCGAGCGTCGCAAAGGACAGCACCTGGGTCTCGCCGCGGGTGAACAGACCCGTCCCATGCGCGCGCGGGGAAACGCCCACCTCGCACCAGATCGGGCGGATTTCGGTGGGCGTGCGGCCATCGGGCCGCTTGCCCATGCTCAGAATCCGCTCACGCACGATCTTGTGCTCCGCCTCGCTGAAAGCGGATGCCACATCGTCTTTCGATGGCGCATTTGCATCGCCTTCCACGCACAACTCGGCAATGACCGCATTTTGCAATTCGTCCATGCCGCCGTAGAATTCGGCTTTGCTCAACGGCTTGTCGAGCAGGTCGTTCATTTTTTGATTCACCAGGTCGAAGACCTTCTTTTGAAGTTCCTCGTTTGCCGTCACGATGGTCGCTTCGCGCTTCGGCTTGCCGACCTCGGCCTGCATTTTCAATTGCAGGTCGATCAGCGGCTGAATGGATTGGTGACCCAGTTCGAGCGCGGCGGCCATCACATCTTCGGGGATTTCGTTCGCGCCACATTCAACCATGAGAATCGCATCTTTGGTGCCGGCAATTCTCAGGTCCAGGTCCGAAGCGTCCATTTCGTCGAAGGTCGGGTTCAGCACAAATTCGCCGTTCACACGTCCCACACGCACCGCGCCGACCGGGCCTCCCCACGGAATATCCGAGATCATGATCGCGGCTGAGGCCGCATTGATCGCGAGGATATCCAACGGATTGATTCCGTCAGACGAAAAGGTGTACATGATGACCTGCACTTCGTTGCGCATCCCGTGCGCGAAGAGCGGGCGCAGGGGGCGGTCAGTGAGGCGGCCGGTGAGGATGGCTTCTGTAGCGGCGCGGCCTTCACGTCGGAAGAATGAACCGGGGATTTTGCCGCCGGCATACAAGCGTTCCTCGAAATCCACAGAGAGCGGGAAGAAATCAATTCCCTCGCGCACGCCGCCCATGGTGGCCGCGGCAAACACGATGGAATCTTCCGTGCCGAAGGTCACTGCGCCGCCGGCCTGAGCGGCAAGTTTGCCGGTCTCGAACGTAAAGGTGCGCGTGCCTACAACGGCTGAATAGCGTTTTGATTCGGGTTTCATAATATTTTATTGTCTCCTGTTCTGCAAGATACCATCTCGCATTATTAATTTTCCGCCAGGGGTCAGGGACTGAAGAGTGGGGGCAAACCGTAGTGACGACTCGTAGTAACGACTTCAGTCGTTATTACCAGCCAAAACCACCACTACCTTGTCAACACTATTCAATTCCTGACTGCGGATTCTCTCTCCATCCGGGAGAGGGTTAAAGAGGACCCTAAAGGTCACCGAGACCTTTAGGGTCTTTCAAATACTACTTGCGGCGGAGTTGCAAACGGTCGGTTACGGTCAGGTAGTTCGAGTAATTGCTCGAGCGCAAGTACGTGAGCAACCTTCGGCGCTGGCCGACGAGTTTGAGCAAACCGCGGCGGCAGGATTGATCCTGCTTGTTGTTTCGCAAATGCTCGGTGAGCTGGGCAATGCGATTGGTCAGGATGGCGATTTGCACTTCGGGCGAACCGGTATCCTTGTCGTGGCGATGAAAATCCTCGATCGCCTTTGTCTTGACTTCTTTTGCAAGCGGCATGACGTATGCTTCCTTTCTTTATAAATTTGCAGGTCTCCTTGCCCACAGCGTGAACCGTAGGGCAGGACCAGTCACGGAGCGGGATTATACCAGAGAATTCGCATGTTATTGCGAGGAGGGCGCTCTCCCCAACTGCCTCTCATGCGCCTCCACGTGTTGCTTTACATAATGAAAAAGACGCTCGACCGTGACCTTGCCCGCAAGCATCGCCTCCAATTCGGCAGGATACGTCACCCATTTTTGCATCTCCTCCTCTCGCGTCCGCCTCAACCTTGACCTGATAACTGAGTGCCCTGCCTCATAGGCCTTGATCAGCGCCTGACGGTTGATCCGTTTCCTTCCCTGTGCGAAGCGCGCGTTGAGTTTGTTGAAAAGCCTGTGCGGAAAATGATCCAGCCAGAACTGAAACAACCCTCTTGCATGGACGATCATCCAAATTTCAAAGGCAAGCGCGCGGGGTCCCAGGGTGATGTGATAAAGCGTATCGCCCACCGTCCATGCGGGGTTGTCGGTGGGCAGGGGATAATCCGATTCGGAGACGGATTCCAACAGAGCAAGAAACCTCTCGCGGGTTTTCTCGATCTCCACTGCCAGGCTGGATTTAATACCCGCCATCTCAGTCCACCGTTATGCGGTTCCTGCCCGCCTGTTTGCTTTTGTACATCAACTGGTCTGCGCGTTGCACGTTCTCGTCAATCGTATTTTGCTGGTTGATCATCGTGCCTCCCATGGACACGGTCACAGACAGGTTCGTGCCGTTCAGTTTGATGCCGGAGCATTCCACCAGCGCCCGCAGTTTATCGCCGATATCCAGCAGGGTCTGTGCGTTTGGGATGTCGTTGATGATAATGATAAATTCCTCGCCTCCCCAACGCCCGAGAAAATCTGTGGCGCGCAGGTTCGCTTTCAGGGTTTGCGCCACCATTTTCAGGACCTGGTCACCAACCTCGTGCCCATACGTGTCGTTGAATTTCTTGAAGCCGTCAATATCAAGGAACAACAGGCCGGATTGGGTTTCATTCGTTTGAATATCGAAAAGGGTGGTGCGCAGGCGTTCCTCGATGTATCTTCTATTGCCGATGACGGTAAGCGGGTCGGTCATTGCCGACCGGTTCAATTCCCATATCTTTTTCCTGCTGG
>JBBIUO010000305.1:0-5235 GCA_037440205.1 Chloroflexota bacterium | reverse complement strand
GCTGGCGCTGAGATAGGCGGTGTAATACAGGTTGCCTGTGCCGCGTCCGCGGGTGAAGACGAGGTTGTTGCCCTGATCTTTCAACAGGTCTTCGATCTGCACCTGCAGGTCAACCGTGTCGGTCAGGTTGTCAACGTTTGCCTGGCCTTCATCGAGCAGTTCGCCGTTCAAGCCGACGGCGTATTTGTAATCGGTCTGGAATTCCTGCGCTTCGATCAGCCAGTTGGTTAATGCGATGAGCGACCATGTGGTCTCCTGCGTGGAATACCAATGATGTCCGTCGCGGTGAGCCATCAGCCAGCGGACTGCGTTTGCAGTGATTGGATTCTTCGGGTCCATTTGCACGAAGGCGTTGAGCACGATGGCCGTCGTTCGCGTGTCGGAGTTCCAGTTCCAGTAGTCTTTGGTGGATTCCTCCCAATGGGCGCCCCCTGCCGATTGGACAGTGGCAGTTGCGAGGTCGGAAAGAAGCGTTTTGATTCGCGGGTCTTCCGGGTCGAGCAGGTACATCGCCTGCGCGAGATAGGCTTCCCCGTACAAATCCAGTTTCGCGTGATTCTCGAAAATGAAGTTGGTCTGGCCTGCCGCGAGTTCATCGGCGCGCGCGAGCACGTACAACATGAAGGCGTGACGATTGTATTGCCACGAAGCGTCGTTGCGTTCGAGACTGGGGAGATTGTTCTTCAGGTAATTGATGCCGTTGGTAAGAACTGTTTCAGAAATTTCATAACCACTTTCCTTTGCTTCGATCAAGCCGTACACCACGTACGCCGAAGTTTGCGGATCGCTCAACTCGCCGTCCCACCAGTTCCAGCCGCCGTCGTATTTTTGTTTTGCGTAAATTCTTTGCAAGGCTGAATTGACATTTGCGTTCAACGCGCTTCGCATCGGGGTCGGGAGTCCAGCTGCATCGAGCGCGCGCATGGTGATGACGTTCGGCAGGAAGCGCGAGATGGTTTGCTCCATGCACAGGTAGGGATAGTCTTCGAGATATTTCAATCCATCTTCCATGGAGGCCGCAAGCGAAGGCGATACTTCGATGGATAGATTCGCATCATCGAAATTCAATGTGGTCGGCAGTTGGATGATTTCGGTGATGGAATCGGAGGTGGTGATCATGCCCGACGTGCCGACGGTTTCAACCGCGGTGTAGTTGTAAACGGGAATGCCCTGGCCCGCCAACGTGCCAAGCGCGGGTTTGCTTGCGTCGGTGAATGGCCCGCTGACCGCCGTTGCCGTAAAGTCCACGCGCCCGACGTTATTTTTCACGATGACATCCCACGTGACGTAGGCTTGCTGTCTGCCTTCGATTTCGATGGTTTGTGTTTGATCGGATGCCAGCGCGACGCCTTCCGCATCGAGTGCGACTTCCACCTTGAGCGATTTCTCCGAATTGTTGAACACGGTCGCGCCCACTGTGGCCTGATCCTCGACGATGAAGAATCTCGGCGTTTGCAGTTGGATGAAGAGCGGCTTGGTGCTGACCAGCTCGCTCGCGGCCTGACCCACGCGGCTGTCTTCGGTGACGGCGCGCACATCCGCAACCCAGGTGGTGAGGTTTTCAGGCAACTTCACTTTGACTTCCGCCACGCCGTTTTCATCGGTGGTGACCTGCGCTTCGAATGCCGCCGTGTCTTTGAAATGCTGGCGCACGGTGATGACGCCTGGCGCCTCGCCGCCTCCGCCGCCGCTCTTGTTGCCGTCGGGGATGGTCTTGCGATAATTGGCGTTGAAATCATCCGCGCTCGAAACGATGCCGACCGCGGTGGTCACACCCAGCCCCTGTTGCGAATAAAAACTATCCAGCAATGGCGCTGAATTGGATGGGGCTAATGCCAGCACAGCCTTATCCACCACCGCAAGCGAAACATCCGCCGAGACAGGTTTGCCGCTGGTGTCTTTCGTTTCGATGGTGTAGGTGATTTCATCTCCGGGCCCTGCGGCTTCCTTATCCGCAGTGACGGAAACATCGAGGGTCTTGAGTTTCGTATCCACGTTGATGCGCGTGATGCCCATCTTGAAATCGGGTGAGCCGCCACGCTCCGCGTCCGCGCCGCGAATCACCGTGACGGACACATACGACGCGGGCGCCATCTCATCGGTGATCGGCAATTTGTAAATGGTGCTGTTGCCGTTTAGTTTGACCACTTCGCTTTTATAAATGTGTCCGCGTTCGTAGGTGACCAGCGCGTACACTTCGCCTTCGAAGGGCTGCGCAATCAAAATTTCGGCGGTGTCGCCGGGTGAGTACATGTCCTTGTCTGCGATCAGGTTGAAGGCGCGGTCGTTCGTCTGTCGCCAGTAAATTTGACTCTCGCTGGCGACCCAGATGTAGGTGGAGGCCTGATGCGAATTGCCCTTCGAGTCGGTCACACTGACGACGGCCTTGAATACTCCGCCATTGGGCGGGATGAAGTTCACCTGCGCGATTCCATCCGACCCGGTGACTGCTTCCTGTTCCCCGGCAGGAATCTCCTTTACGCTTGTTTCCCATTGAAGCATTCCCTGATCGTTCTTCTTCTGCACGCTGAACCAGCGACGCTCCACAAAACTGACCGTGACCTTTTGATTCGGGATCGGCTGCGAATCCCAATCGAGGACGACCACGCTGAACGGCGTTTCCTCTCCCTGCGTGCCGACGTAACTTTCCGAGCGGATACCCGCGTAGTATTCGCTGTGATGCACGACTACACTGGTCGAGCCGCTGACCGTATTCCCCGCCACGTCGGAGACGTTGGCATACAAGGTCATTCGCTGGCTGATGTCGTTTTTATCGGCTTCAAAGGTGTGCGAAATATCGAGGTGACCGTTTTCATCCGTCACGCCGCTTCCCTCGGCAACAGTGGCATTCTGCGGTCTCCTTTCTTCCGACCAGTAGATGTCGCGTTCCCAGTCCATGAAACTGTATCGGTTGTAATCAGATGAAGGCGAAAAATAATAATTCGACGATTCGATGTACCATTCCACCGGGGCGTTCTTGACAATGCCGCCGGAGTAATATTCTGCGTCCAGCCCAAAGTCTGCCGTGCCTCCTGCAAGGATGGCGCTTTGCCTGCTTGTGACGCTCACCTCGAATTCGGGTTTCCTGTATTCCGCGATGTTGAATCCAATCGAGGTGATCGGCGCAACGGACGGGGAGGAGGATGGGTACACGTAAATGCTGTAATATCCCAGCGAGATGTCATCCGCAAGGTTGATCGTCCCGCTGAAACTGCCCTGCTCGTTGATCGGCACATACTCCGAAAATATTTTTTCGCCCCAATGCTCCGCCACCACATACACCTGGTTGACCTGCGGCAGGCTGTAGTGCAGGTCGTCGTTTTCCCGCAGGATGCCTTTGAAGAACACCTCCTGATTCGGGCGATACACGGGGCGGTCGGTGTAGAGATAGGCGAACAGGTTTTCCACGCCGCTGTAATAATTCTCGTACAAACCAAAATCGCCCGCGCTGACTCCGCTTCCCCAATATAGCGCGGTAAAGCCGAGGTGGTCTTCACCTTTCACCTGCACGTAATTGGCCGCCCGCATGTTCTTTAGATAGGCAATTCCATCAAGGTTCGTGGCAGCGGTTCCGATTCCTTCAAATTTTTCGTTATAAAACGTGACCGATACATTGTTTTGCGGTTTGCCGCTTTCCAGATCCGTCACCCACGCGAGGCCTTCGGTTGACGTGGCCTTGAACGTGACGTTATCCGTCGCCACGATGAACAGGGCGCCCTGATAGAAATTGCTCGTGTATTCGAGGGAGCTTCCCTTCAAGCCGATGAAGTAATATCCCGGAGCGAGCGGGGTTCCGTTCTTATCCCTGAACTGGAAAAGTTCGCGTTCGAGCGTGTTTCTTTCCCTGCCCGCCTCGACCTTCCACTGGCGCACAGCGGCTTCCTTCGGGTTGAACTGCGTCATGTCAATTCCGCCGCTGGTCAACTGGCCGAACTGCGCGAGCGTAATCGGGTAAATGGAGACGATTGCCTCGTCAACGTTCAAATGCTCGAAGTAAACCTCCTGCACACCCTTTGTGCGGTACACCAGCGGATTCCACGGCAGGACGATCCGCGCGTAGGGCGAGTAATCCCCGTTCGAGAACGTGTATGAAATTTCACCCTGTATCGTGTTGCCGTACAAATCCTCCATGCCGGGCAAGATCCGCACCACGTAATCCGTCGCGGGCGCGAGGCCGTAAATGTTCAGGGTCTTGTCGTACTTGTTGTAGTACCAGTCGTCTTCACTGCCTTCCAGCGCGGGCGTGATCTGTACCTTGCCCTTCAAACTTTCAAAATTCATCTGTGAGGCGAACGTGAGCGTAAGGGTGGAATTGAATCCCGTATTGTGCGAACCTGCGGCGGGATAAAAATTGGTGATTGCCGGCAGGGGAACGGTTGCAAACTTCACCGTCATTCCCTCCCGCAATCTGCCGCCGTCTTCCGCCTGCGCGCTGTCTGAAACCGTCAATTCATAAAAACTGGCGATGCTGAATTTTTCCTTCGGCTCGATGACCAGAATGCTGTTATCGTCATTCCATTTGAAGTCAACGGGAAAAGCCGCCTTTGTCTCGCGGTTGACGAGCGTGATGGCCTCCTCCGCGCTTTTCGCGTCCATCGGCTGTTGGAAGGTCACGATGAAAACCTGATCGAGCGGCACATCCTTCACTTCGCTGGACGGATTCTGTTCCCCGCCTTTCAAGGCAAAATTGTAGATGGAAGGAGCGCGGGTGTTGAACTGCCAACTGTAGGATTCCCCCAGCGAGTTGCCGAGCGTATCTTCGATCCCCGCATCCACCCTGACCTGGTAACTGGTTCCGCTTAATAGAATTTTCTCCGGCTGAAACACATACACCGACGAATTCACCCATTCACCCTTGCCTTTGACTTCGGGTGTGAATTTCAACGGCTGGGGCAGTTTGCTCTGCTCCTCGACGATGTTGAGCGGCACAACGGGATGATTGAAAATGACCGTGATGCTCGAATTCAAATCCACCTCGGCGGTGTCGGGCGCGGGGAACACCTGCGCCACAGACAAAGTCTCGATGGTCTTGAATTCAAGTTCGATATCTTCACTGAGAGGAGCGCCGTCGTTTGCAGATGCCTCCGTGGAAAACACCACCATGTACTCAGTGCCGGGTTGCAGGCGTGAATCGGGGGCGAAGGAAACTGTCCGGGCGTCGAGCCATGTCAATTTGCCGGGAACAACTTCCCCGTCGGAAAGAAACGAAAAGGATTGTTCCGTTTTGGCGGCATC
>JBBIUO010000304.1:380-5255 GCA_037440205.1 Chloroflexota bacterium | reverse complement strand
GCGCGCCCCACGGGCCGTTGGGATCGGGAATTTCCACCAGAACCGATTCGACCGACTCAGGAATATCCCAAATGGTAGGAATGAGATAGGTGCTGAGTTGATCGGTCAACACGCGGCCGTCTTTTGTTTTGTAATCTTCGAGAACGGCGTAACCGTGAGCCTGCACCACTGCGCCTTCGATCTGACCCACTACGAGGTCAGGATTGATGGCCTTGCCAACGTCATCGGCGGAGACGAGTCGAATGACGCGCACGTGGCCGGTTTCGATGTCCACTTCCACTTCCGCGGCTTGTGCGGCGTAGGCGTAGGAAAAATTCGGCGTGGAATAACCGGTCTCTTTGTTGAACGGGGTGGTGCGCGGCGCGAGATATTTGAATTCCGCGATGGCGGGACGTTCTTCATTGTTCCATCTTTCGAGAGCCGCTTCCGCCGCGCCTTTGATCGCGTTGCCGGCCATGAAGGTCAGGCGCGAGGCGGAAGCCGAGCCGGGATTCCCCTGTACAGCAGAATCAGAAGTGCGAAGTTCGATTTTTCCCTCGGGCAGTCCCAGCGCCTGCGCGGCCATTTGGATCATGACCGTGTGCGTGCCTTGTCCCACCTCTGCGCCGGCGTGATGGACAATGGCGTGTTCCATTTGCCCGTTTCCGTGAATTTCAACTTTCGCCCAGCAGTTTTCCTGGTAGCCAAACGAGAAACCCACGTTTTTGAATCCAGCCGCAAAACCATGACCACGGACCAGGGACGACGGACGACGAGCTTTGGTTTTTCCATTGTCTTTGGTTTTTCGTCTTCGGTCGGTCTTTTTCCAGCCGAATTTATCGCGCGCGGATTCGATACATTCCGTGACGCTGACCGGGGTGGGCGCAGGCGTGCCGACACCCAATGTGTCGCCGTCTTTCAATGCGTTCTTTAAACGGAACTCCACCGGGTCCATGCCGAGTTTTTCGGCGAGTTTGTTCATTTGCGATTCAGCCATGAACAATGCCTGCGGCGCGCCGAATCCGCGAAATGCGGCGGAGGGGATGTTGTTCGTGTACACGCCGTATACGTCCACGTTTACGTTGGGAATGAAATACGGCCCACTGGAGGTGATGGCCGCGTTGCCAAGCACCTTGTTGGAGGTGTACATGTACGCGCCGCCGTCGGCGATCAATTCGTTTTCCGCGGCGACGAGCATTCCGTCTTTTGTCGCGCCCCATCGAGCCGAGATGGCAACCGGGTGGCGCTTGCCATGCCCGATGATGGATTCGCGCCGCGACCAGATGATCTTCACAGGGCGTTGTAATTTCCATGCCGCCAGCGCCAGCACGATCTGCACCGACATGTCCTCGCGCCCGCCGAATGCACCGCCGATGGCCGGATAAATGATCCTCACCATTTCAACAGGCAATCCAAGTGCGTGGGCAACGGCTTCGCGGTCGGCGTGAGTCCACTGGCCGCCGGCTTCCACCGTGACACGGCCTTCATCGTCAATGTATGCCAGCCCCGCTTCGGGTTGGAGATAGGCGTGTTCCTGCACGGGCGTTCGATACTGGCCTTCCACGATCACGTCCGCTTTGGCGAACGCTTCTTCGATATTGCCCTTGCGGATTTTGTAGTGAACGCAGATATTCGTGTCGCCCCTGTCCGGGTGCAGAATCGGCACATCGGGACGCATCGCAGTGATCGGGTCGGTGAGAAGCGGAAGGTCTTCATAGTCCACCTGGATCAACTTAAGAGCCGCTTCCGCTTCGACCTCGGTCCTGGCTACTGCGACCGCAACTTGATCGCCCACGAAGCGGACAATGTCCGCGTGTGGCTTTTGAGAGGGACCGCACAGCACGGGCTGGTCGGGGATCTGCAATCCGTATTCGTTGACCGGCACATCTTTCGAGGTGTACACAGCCACCACGCCCGGCGCAGACTCTGCCTTTGCGGTGTGTACGTTTTTTACGCGCGCATGAGGACGCTCGGCGAAGAGAATCTTCATGTGTAACATGCCGTCTTTGACGAGGTCGCCGGAGTAAAGTGTTTTGCCGGTGACCTTGTCGCGGGCATCAATTCTTGGCAGTGACTTGCCGACGGATGAATGGGTCATGGGTTCCTAACGTTTGTATTTTTTCACTTTGACGCCGGTGGGCGGCGCATCCATCGGTCCGTACCGCGAGGGACCGACCATGCCATAGACCGCGGCATAGATGACGGAGATCACGCCGCCGATGAGGATCATGTAGATGATGCTCAAAAGGGCGTTGGCGTAAAAATTCGGAATGTCGCTAAGCGGGCTGAAGATCGTGCTCAAGCCCGGTGTGGAATAGAAAATTTCGGGCAGGCGCGCGGAGCCCATCAATTGATAGGGGACGGGCCATTTGTTGGCTATGGCGTATTCGATGGTGAGGTAGGCGGAGGAGATCGAGATGGCGGGGACAAGTAGAATCATCAAACAACCAATTCCGCGCCAGAGAGGGTGCGGGCCTTTGGGCGCAGGCTTGGGAGGTCTCATTTGAGAAAGGCTGGAATACTTACCCATTAAATTATCTCCTGTTTTTGTAATTCATCGGGCGGGTCATCCCTGCTTTGTAAGGCTGGCCTGTAATTTGGCGGCATCGTCAATCGCTTTGACGATTTTGTAATAGCCCGTGCACCGGCAGAGATTGCCGGTGATGGCTTGTTCGATCTCGTTTTGCGCGGGGTTGGCTTTTTCCTCCAACAGCATCACGCCAGACATGAGAAAGCCCGGTGTGCAATACCCGCATTGCACTGCGCCGTTTTCGATGAAGGCCTCCTGAATGGGATGCAGTGCGTTTGCGTTGGACGCGAGTCCCTCCACCGTGGTGATCTGCGCGCCGTGCGCACGCGGCGCAGGGACAAGACAAGCCATGACCGCCCTGCCATCGAGAAAGACGGTGCAGGCGCCGCATTCACCTTCGGCGCAGCCTTCCTTTGTGCCGGTCAGCAGACCGTCTTCACGCAAGAGGCGGAGCAGGGTTTTGTTGTAGCCGTTTTTGAAGGAATATTTTTTCCCGTTGATCGTCGTTTCGATGGATGTGGCAGGGAATTCGTCTGCGCTTTGCATGGCGTGATTTGCGCTTCCATTTCCAACCAGAAGGATTGGTTTCTTTGGCATTCCCGCCTGTTCGGTTTCGTCGCGGATGGCGCGGAGCGCACGCGCAGTGATGACCCTGACCATTTCGCGGCGATAGGCGGCGGAACCGCGCACATCGTCAATGGGGTGGGCGGATTTGACGGCAAGTTCTGCGGCCTGATTTATGTTCTTCTCGTTGAGTTTTTTGCCCTCGAGGAATTTTTCCGCTTTCTTTGCGTGGGCGATGATGGGAGTCACAGCCCCAAGGGTGATCGCTGCCGATTTGACGGTATCCGCTTTCAAGTTAAGGATGACCGCGACATTTACAAGCGAGATGGCCTGTGCGCGGCGCAATGCCAGTTTGATGAATGTCCCGCGCTGCGATTTTTCCATCGCAGGGAAGGAGATATCCACCAGCATTTCGTCGGCTTCCATGACCGTTTTGCGAACGCCCGTATAAAATTTTTTGAGCGGAACCTTGCGGCTCCCGCGCGTGGAGAGCAGGGTCACTTTTGCATCGAGCGCCATCAACGGGGTGATGGTGTCGTTGGCGGGCGATGCCGTGATGAGGTTGCCTGCAATCGTTCCGCGGTTGCGAATTTGCGGCGCGCCCACTTCCCACGCGGCGCGCGCCAGAGGATAGGCCCGTTTGCGAATCAATTTGGACGCGGCGCAGTCGTTGTGCGTGACAAGCGGCCCGAGATGGATGACATCGTCTTCGTCGATTGTGATTTGATCGAGGCCGGGGATGCGCGATACGTCGATCAGGCTGTCAATACCGGTACGGACGCCGCGTTCGAGTTCAAGGATGAGATCGGTGCCGCCGGCGATGATGCGGGCGCGTTCCCTCTTTTCCCCCAGAATTTTTATAACATCGTCAATTGAAATTGCGTTGGTGTATTCGTGCCACATAGAATGAATAAAACCCTAAAGGTCTTCAAGACCTTTAGGGTTTCACTAGATTATTTCCCGTCCCCCGTCACAACCTCCGAGCGGCGGTCGAAGGTTTCCACGGCCAGGCGAGTCAGCGAAGTGAGATTGCGGATTGCGGCAGGCAGGGCGTTTTCGTCGCTGAGACTTGCCTCCACGTTGTCGAGCGCGCCATTGATCTGATCGCCGAGGGTGAAGAATGCCACATCGAATCGATAGATCGCCTCGAGTTCCTTTTCGTTGATCTTCGCCGCATCGAACAACCCGGAGTATCCGCGCGCGGCCCGGGAGATTTTATCGATGAAAGTGCGAAGCCCGATTGCGGCTTTCTCCATGTCGTCCACGTATTTGATCATGCCGGCGCTGACGAGGTCGGCCTGCAGGTTCGATGCGCGGCCCCAATGTTCCTCGAAGCGGCGCGCCACGGTATCGCGCAGGAGTTTATCTGCGTCGCGGCGGTTTTGTCTTTCGATGTAGCCGCTGAAACCGGGGATGTACGAAAGCAGTTTTTTGAATGGGTCTATCTGACTACTTACTTTTTCAAAGAAATCGCTCATGTGAGCCTCCTGCCAGTGTATACGCATTACAACGAATTAAGTGTTGCCAGCCCATTATAGCCGCAGTTTCTGGTTATAATCAAGCAACAATCTTTTGGAGATAACGACGACGACCGTTTGTTGGGTCATTGCCGTCTAGAATTTTTTTCAGGAGTGAAACAATGACAACCGATATCCAATCACTGTTGGGCGAAAAAGCGAAAACTTTGCTCGAGTTCGATGCGCCCAAAATCCCAAAGGAACGCCTGCAATTGCCGGGCCCCGATTTTGTGGATCGTATCTTTCTTCAGTCTGACCGAAACCCCCGTGTGCTGAATAATCTGG
>JBBIUO010000304.1:0-336 GCA_037440205.1 Chloroflexota bacterium | reverse complement strand
ACCTGTCCATTCTGCCCGTGGACCAGGGTATCGAACATTCCGGCGGCGCGAGTTTTGCCAGGAACCCCGATTATTTCGATCCGGAGAACATCGTCAAACTTGCCATCGAGGGAGGGTGTAATGCCGTCGCTTCGACATTCGGCGTGCTTGGGCTGATGTCACGCAAATATGCGCACAAGATTCCGTTCATTGTGAAGATCAACCACAATGAATTGCTGACCTACCCGAACAGCCACGAGCAGATTTTGTTCGGCACCGTGGAGCAGGCATACGACATGGGGGCGGCGGCGGTCGGGGCGACGATCTATTTTGGCTCGGATGATTCGCACAGGGAAA
>JBBIUO010000303.1:0-5297 GCA_037440205.1 Chloroflexota bacterium | reverse complement strand
GGAACTGGCCCGGCAAGACCGTTGAAAAAAAGGAGGGCGAGATCGAACACGAGGTCTTGAAAATCAACATCGTTGACCTGCCCGGCACGTACAGCCTGACGGCCTATTCCCCCGAAGAGATCATCGCGCGCGATTTCATCATCCAGGAAAAACCCGACGTGGTCATCAACGTGGTGGACGCGACCAATCTCGAACGAAATTTATATCTCACGGTGCAATTGCTCGAACTCGATGTGCCGGTGGTGCTTGCATTGAATATGACCGATGCTCTGCGCAAAGATGGCACGAAGATCAACATCAATCAACTTTCGCAGTTTTTGGGCAACATTCCCGTCGTGTTCACCGCCGCGAACAAAGGCAAAGGCATCACAGAGTTGATGTTCAAGGCGGTGCGCGCGGCGCGAAATGCAAAAGAGGCAGTATGACCGTTTCATCCGCACAAAATTTTTTCCAACTCGATTACGGCGAACGAATCGAAAGCGAGATCGCAAACGTCATCGAGACATTTGAAAAAATAAAATTTGAAACGGGGGGATATTCCAGACGCTGGCTGGCAATCAAGTTACTCGAAAAAGATTCCGATATCCTCGAACGAATCCGCGCATCGAAAGGCGGCGATGAAATCATCGCGTTCGCAAAAGAACGCGCGCGGCAGATCGAATCCGCGCTGGGCGACGACATGGATTTGCTCACCGCCGACCGCCGCTATGGCTTCATCAACGGCATCGTGCGCCAATCCCTGCAACGCCCGCTTGTTGACCGCATCACCCTCACTGACCGCGTTGATGACATCGTCACACACAAATGGCTCGGCCTTCCATTTTTCTTCATCATCATGTACGTGATGTTTCGACTCGTGATTGACGTCTCTGCCCCGTTTTTAGATTGGACCGACGCGATCATCAACGGCCCGCTCGCCCATCTTTTCTCGTTCCTGCTTGACCTGATTCATGCTCCCGCGTGGATGCATTCGCTCCTCATTGACGGAATCGTGGCGGGCGTGGGCGGCGTGCTGGTCTTTGTGCCGGGTCTGCTCATCCTTTATTTTTTTCTCGCCGTGCTGGAAGACTCAGGCTACATGTCCCGCGCCGCCTTCGTGATGGATCGTTTTATGCGTGTGGTTGGCTTGCATGGCAAATCCTTCATCCCGATGATCTTAGGGTTCGGCTGTGCCGTCCCTGCGATCTATGCCACTCGGACAATCTCCAGCCGTCGGGATCGGATTTTGACCGCGCTCCTCGTCCCGCTGATGTCTTGCTCGGCGCGTCTTCCCGTGTACGTTGTGTTTGGCCTGGCGTTCTTCGGCAGCCGCGCAGGGACGGTGATCTGGGCGATGTATGCGCTTGGCATCCTCATTGCGATGCTGGCGGGCATGGTCTTCACCCGCACATTGCTCAAACCCGATTCGGCTTCGGCCTTTGTGCTTGAACTTCCGCCCTACCGAAAGCCCGCGATGAAAAGCATTTTGATTCACATGTGGGAGAACACGCGCGAATTTGTCCGCAAGGCAGGGACGGTGATCCTTGCGGCTTCGGTCATCATGTGGATTTTACTCAACCTGCCCTGGGGTGTAACGAACCAGCGCGATTCGTATTTTGGAAGGGTCAGCGGCTTGATTGCGCCTCTCTTTGCCCCGCTCGGGTTTGGTAACTGGCAGGCAGGCGGCGCGCTTGTGACGGGTTTTGCCGCGAAGGAAATTGTGGTCAGCACCTTGAGCCTGACCTACCTCGGCAATTCGCAAACGGAAATTGCCGAACCGCCAACTTTCAGTGAAGAACTCATCGGCATCGGCCAGGGATTTGTGAATGCTTCGATCAACTCGGTGAAAATTTTGGTGAGCATCCTTCCCGGCGTTAACCTGACCTCTACAAACGCCAACTCCGAAGATACTGCGTTGAGCGCGGTGTTGCGAAATGAATTCACCCCGTTGAGCGCAACTGCCCTGCTGGTATTTGTCCTGCTCTACGTGCCATGCGCCGCCACATTGGGCGCGATCAAACACGAATTTGGGAATTCATGGGCAGTCACTTCCGCCGTGTATCAAACTGTGATTGCATGGATCGCCGCCTTCCTCGTCTACCAGGGCGGAAGATTGCTCGGTTTCGGTTAATCATGCTCAATCAACTCTTGCAATTGCTGGAAGGCAAGGAAAACGGCTTGAGTCTCTCCGAGATCAGCCGCGCGCTCGATGTACAGCCATCGGCAGTGCTTTCCATGCTCAATCTGCTCGTGCAAAGGGGAAAACTCGTTGAAGTCGGCCCCGACGGCGGCTATTGCGCAATTTGCGGCGCGCGATCCGATTGCAATCTGCTCGCGGCGAGGGGAAAGAGATATGCCATTGCCGCGCCGCAAGTAAAGTCAATTGTCAAGTAAAATCCTCCTGCAACACAAACTCATCAAGAGGAATTCCCATGAAATCCCACCGCAAAGAACTCTGGTTCAACATTCCGTCCCGCCGCGGATTCGTCAACATCACACCCGAAGTGGAAGTTGCATTACGCGAGAGCAAAATCCAGGAAGGCCTTATTTTGGTTTGCGCCATGCACATCACCGCCTCCGTTTTCATCAACGACGACGAATCAGGCCTGCACCAGGATTACGAGAAGTGGCTGGAAAGACTCGCTCCGCACGAACCCGTCAGTCAATACCGGCACAACGATACGGGAGAGGATAACGCCGACGCGCACATGAAGCGCCAGGTGATGGGACGCGAAGTCGTTGTTGCAATAACAGAGGGCAGACTTGATTTCGGTCCGTGGGAGCAAATTTTCTACGGCGAATTCGATGGGAGGAGAAGGAAGCGCGTGCTGGTGAAAATTATCGGTGAGTAAAAGGAGAATCAAATGCGTTTACAAAATAAAACCATCGCCATCCTCATCGCCGAGGGCGTTGAAGATTTGGAATACTACGTCCCACTGATGCGCTTGCAGGAGGAGGGCGCAAAGGTGCTTTCGGCGAGTCTCGATCTCAAACCCCTGCGCGGAAAAAATGGTTTGGTCATCACGCCCGATGCAACCATCGAGTCGCTCAAGGCGGGCGAACTTTTCGCGCTCATTCTGCCCGGCGGCTGGGCGCCCGATAAATTGCGAAGATACGACGTCGTCAAAAATCTTGTGCGCCAAATGAACAACGCAAACAAGATCGTCGGCATCATCTGTCACGGCGGCTCGATTGCCATCTCTGCGGGCATCGTCAGAAAAGGCCAGCGCACCACGGGGTCAACGGGCATCAGGGATGATCTCATTAACGCGGGCGCGGTCTGGGCGGATGAATCTGCCTTTCGTGAGGGCAACCAAATTTGGGGTCGGGTGGTGGCGGATATTCCCAATTTCAATCGCGAACTCGTAAAGGCATTAATCGAAGGCCTGCCCTGAGTTTTTTATCGAAGGGATAGAGGCGGAGATTTCATCGTTTCGGGAATGGGGACATTCAATACCTTGAGGATCGTGGGCGCAATTTGCAAATGCGACATGGATTCATCCACCTCGCCTCTTCCCCCAGCCGACGGCTGAATCACAAAAAATGGCACGGTACGTTGCCCGGGGGTGGTTCCACCATGTCCCCCGTCGGCATTGATCCCGTGATCGCCCGTGACAAAAACAGTGTAACCGCGCTCCCTCCATTCCATGATGAGCGGCGCGAGTTTCGCGTCCTGGTAAATGGCGTGGTTGCGATATTCCTTTGAATCAGAGCCGAAGGTCTCGCCGTGATAATCCATGCCCATGGGGTGAAGCAAAAGATAGTCGGGCGAAAACCTGCGGACAAGATATGCCGCGCTGTTGAACAGTTCAATATCAGGGAATTCGTCTTCGGTATAGAAACGCCCGTGCTGAATGTTCAACAACTCGTCGTCCGTTTCTTTATCGTCAATGGGATTGTATGGCGCGCGGTTGTAAAGTTCCGAGTACCAATAATACGCCGCGGCGGCCGTCACCTTCCCTGCATCTTTCAGTAATTGAAAAACATTCGGCTTGTTCGAAAGCCTGACAATGGAGTTCGCAACAATTCCATGCTCGCTGGATATCAATCCCGTATGAATGGTCTCGTACATCGGGCGCGACATGCTCGGCAATTCCCCGATGATCTTATAAAGGCTGGCCTGCTTTGTCTCCACCAGGTGACCGAGAAACCCCATATTGTCTTTTGCCGCGTCGTAGCGCAACGCATCAGAGAGAATCAGGATTACTTTGCTCATGGCGACTCAAAGAAAAACGGTTCGACGTAAACAACGCCGAACCGTTTTCAATATGATTTATCGATCATTCATCCAAAACCAGCACGGCTTCCCTGGAACAGGTCACCTGATCCTTGTCGCCGATCTTCGGCAATTCCAGGAAGGGGTTGTTGAAGGTGTCCATATTGAATTTGGTGTTGCCGATCTTGATCTGAATGCGCACAACGGAACCGAGGAAGGTAATGTTTTCGATGATGCAATCCACCACATTGTCCTTCATGTTATGTTCGGACGCAAAACTGAAACGCTCAGGACGGATGGAGAATTTGATCTTATCACCCTTCTTCCTGCCCTTCAGTTCCAGCGCCGACGCAAACTGCACGCCGTCCATGCTGATCAGACCCTGTCCGGGATCCACCACTTCAGCATCGGCGTTGTTGAGCGTTCCAACAAAGCCGGCCACAAACTGTGTCTGGGGGAAGTTATAGATTTCAAACGGCGTGCCAACCTGCTCCATCCTTCCCTCGTGCATGACCACGATGCGGTCCGAGATGGACAACGCCTCCTCCTGATCGTGCGTCACATAGATGGCGGTGATGCCGAGTTTCTTTTGAATGGCCCGGATTTCAGCGCGCAGGGAAACGCGGATCTTCGCATCCAGCGCGGAGAGGGGCTCATCGAGCAAAAGCACCTGCGGGCGGATGGCGAGCGCGCGGGCGAGGGCAACGCGCTGTTGCTGGCCGCCGGAGAGTTGGTAGGGGAAGTTATCGCCTTTTTGCTCCAGATGGATGATCGAAAGCATCTCGGCGACGCGCTCACGAATGGCGTTTTCCGGTTCCTTGCGAATCCGCAGGCCAAAGCCGATATTCTGAGCGACGGTCATATTAGGGAACAAGGCATAGGCCTGGAAGACCATGCCCACATTTCGCTGGCTGGGCGCCTTGTCGGTTACATCCACGCCATTCATGACGATGCGCCCTGTGGTGGGTGTCTCAAACCCCGCAACCATGCGCAGGGTGGTCGTCTTGCCGCAGCCGGAGGAACCCAGGAAGGAGACGAACTCGCCTTTTTCCACCTGCAGGTTGAAATCGGCAACCGCCGTGAAATCGCCAAACGATTTGGA
>JBBIUO010000302.1:0-5331 GCA_037440205.1 Chloroflexota bacterium | reverse complement strand
GCCCCGATGCCACCGTCACCCGCGCCCAAATGGCGATCTTCCTCGTGAGGACCTTCATCCTCCCACATGGGAAACAATAAAAAGCGACAAAAAAAACGCCGAGTTCAATCGGCGTTTTTTTTCTGTTATACTTATTTGTGAAATTTATCACTTTACCGAAGGATAATCGTCCCTGCGATGCAAGAAGAATGCTACTTACGAAGAAAAGGCCGGAAAGGGATAATCAAAGTGAATCATCATCAGAGTTTTTTCTCAAAGAACTCTGCGATCTCTGTAGCCAGGAATTTGTGAGGCTGTATGACGAATAAAAAGATAATCTATAAACCCATTGACCCTGAAATCGAAATGCTCGCACGCCAGCATGGCGGAACACGCGAAGCCACGCTTGAGGTATTGAAGGATTTAAGCGCCGACAATAAATTAAACGCTGCAACCATGGTGGATACCGCGCGCGCGCTTCGCATCCCCGCCCATGATGCCTTTGGCATGGCAACGTTTTATTCCATGCTCTCGCTCGAGGAACGCAAAAAGGTTTTGCGAGTTTGCGATGGGCCGGTGTGCTGGTTGAAGAGAGCGGGCAAGGGCAGTGATCAGTTATCAGTTATCAGTGAGTGGCAGAACAAAATCGGGGAGGATTACACTGCCGAGCGCACATCCTGCCTCGGGTTGTGTGATCGCGCGCCTGCCATTTTGGTGGAAGATGAACAGGCCGGGCCCGTCGAAATTGACGACGCCAAAAAAGTTTGCGAAGGCTGGCGCGGAGTCCCCACCGATTATTCAACTCCGCGCAAGGGCGAAGTCCGCGTGATGACTTCGTTGATTGGGAAGATAGATCCCGATTCAATTGACGATGCGATTCAAAACGGCGTGTACGATGGATTGAAAAAAGCGCTTCAATCGGACCCGGTAACTGTTCTGGCGGAAGTGGAATCGTCCTCCCTGCAAGGACGCGGCGGGGCGGGCTTCCCTGTGGGACGCAAATGGCGCTTTGTCGCCAACGAAAAGAAAACGCCGCGCTACATCATCTGCAACGCCGATGAATCCGAACCGCTCATTTTCAAAGACCGCGTGTTGATTGACACGAACCCGCATCAACTGCTGGAGGGAATCGCGATTGGCGGCTACGCCTGCGGCGCATCCGATGCGTGGATTTATATCCGCGGAGAATACGAATATCAAGCCCGCCGTTTGGAAAACGCCATTGCACAAGCCGAAGCAAAGAACCTGCTCGGAGAAAATATTCTGGGAAGCGGCTTCTCCTTCAAGATACACGTCCACCGTGGCGCGGGAGCATACATCTGCGGCGAAGAGACAGCGCTGATTGAATCGCTGGAAGGCAAACGCGGCGAACCGAGACTACGTCCACCTTACCCACCCACCTATGGCTTTCGCGGGCAACCCACCGCCGTCAACAATGTCGAATCATTTTGTGCTGTGCCACACATCATCAAGAACGGCGCGGACTGGTGGAAGGGTCTTTCCACCTATTCTGTGCCGGGGACAAAGATGTACATGATATTGGGGCATGTAAAAAATCCCGGTCTATTCGAAGCGCCGTTTGGCCTGACATTGCGACAAATCATTGACGAGTTCGGCGGCGGGATGATTCCCGGCTCGACCTTCAACTTTGCCTTGTGTGGCGGCGCGGCCGGCACCATCGTGGATGAAAGTCTGCTCGACACCCCCATTGATTTTGCATCCGCCCAAAAAGGAATTTCACTCGGTGCGGGTTCGTTCCTGGTTTGCGATCAAACCGTTTCGCCGGTGGCGTTCCTGCGCGAATTACTGCATTTCTTCGCCGCCGAATCCTGCGGCAAATGCACCCCCTGCCGGGTTGGCACATGGCGCTCGCTGGGAATCCTGAATCGGATGGCGAACGGACAAGGCACAAAAGGCGATGTGGAAGAGTTGACATCCCTTGCCGCGCTCATGCAGGATTCCTCCTTCTGCGGGCTGGGACAGTCTGTGCCGATACCGATGAAATCCATGTTGGCTCATTTCGGCGCGGAGCTTGCGAAGGTGGAAGGGTAAAAAAGTAAACAGGTACACAAGTACACAGGTTCGTATTTACATGTTTACGTGTTTACTTGTCTACCTACACAGAGGTGACTATGCTAAATATAAAAATCAACGACAAAGCAATTCAAGCGGAACCCGGCCAAACCATTTTACAGGCGGCGCAGGCAAATGGTTTTGAAATCCCAACCCTTTGTTATCACAAGGATTTGAATCCCACCGGCAACTGCCGCATGTGCGTGGTGGAAGTCAAAGGCGGGAGATTTTTACAAGCCGCCTGTGTCACTCCCGTTTGGGAAGGCATGGATATTCAAACGCACAGCGAGAGAGTGACCAAGGACCGCAAAATGACGCTGGAACTGATGCTCGCCAACCATCCGCAGGATTGCATCACCTGTGACGTAAGCGGCGAATGCGAATTGCAGGATTTGGCGTACGAATACAAGGCATCTGCGCCTGCATGGGGAAGCAAGGGAACACGCTACATGGCAGACAGCGACCCGAATCCCTTCATTCGCGTGGACATGAACCGCTGTATCCTGTGCCGGCGATGTGTTGCGGCTTGCGCGGAGATTCAAGTTCGCGATGTGTGGGGCGTGGCAAAGCGCGGGTTCGACGAAGTCATCGTGGCAGGAGCAGGCGTCCCGATGTTGGAAGCGAGATGCGAGTCGTGCGGTCAATGCGTGGCGTATTGTCCAACGGGGGCATTATCCAACAAGATGAATTACGGAATAGCGCGCGCGCATCAAGTGACTAAAGTCACCACTACGTGTTCGTATTGTGGGGTTGGTTGCCAGTTCGATTTATTGGTGAAGAATAACAAGGTTATCGGCGTGCAATCCAACCCGAATGCGCCTGTCAATGGCATGGCGTTGTGCGTGAAGGGACGCTATGGCTACGATTATGTGCATCATCCAGAGAGATTGAAGAAGCCGAGGGTGAGGAGATATTTGCTGGAAGGCGAAAAGAAGAAAGTAATCAGTGATCAGTTATCAGTAGACAGTAATCAGTGGGACTGGGTGGAAACCGAATGGGACATCGCTCTGGATATTGTTGCGAAAAAGTTTATTGAAACGCGCAACAACTTCGGCGCGGACAGCCTGGGCTTTCTCACTTCGGCAAAATGCCTGAACGAAGAAAATTATCTGATGAACAAACTGGCGCGGCAGGTGATGGGGACAAACAACATTGACCACTGCGCCCGGCTCTGACACTCCAGCACGGTGGCCGGTCTGGCCGCCTCCTTCGGTTCGGGCGCAATGTCCAATTCGATGGACGACGTTGCCCAAGAAGCAAAAGCATTTTTCATCATCGGCTCCAACACCACCGAGCAACATCCCGTGTTTGGGACGATGCTGAGGCGCGCGGTAAGATTCCGCGGCGCGAAACTCGTCGTTGCCGACCCGCGCAAAATTGACATCACCGATTTCGCAACCCTGCATCTGCGTCAGCGCCCCGGCACCGACATTGCACTGATCAACGGTTTGATGCACATCATCCTCGAAAAAGGCTGGGAGGATAAATCCTTCATCGAAGAACGCACGGAAGGCTTTGAAGAATTCAAAGAGGCGGTGATGAATTATCCGCCGCAAAAGGTCAGCGAGATCACGGGCGTTCCCGTTGAAAAACTTTACGAGGCTGCGGAGATCATCGCCGTCAACAAACCCACAGCGGTCATGTGGGCGATGGGAATTACCCAGCACATCGTCGGCGTGCGCAACGTGATGGACCTCGGTAATTTGCAAATGCTGTTGGGAAACATGGGCAAGCCCGGCGGCGGCGTGAATCCGCTGCGCGGACAGAACAACGTGCAAGGCGCGTGCGACATGGGCGGCCTGCCGAATGTGTTCCCGGCGTACCAGTCAGTGACAAATCCTGAAGCAGTTGAAAAATTTGCGAAGGCGTGGGGGGTAAGAACAAAGGATGAAGGAGAAAGGATGAAGGATGAAGAAAAAGAATTCATCCTCTCCGACAAAGTCGGCCTCACCGTGACCGAAATGATGCCGGGGATTCTGGATGGAAAAATCCATTCGCTTTACATCCTCGGCGAAGACCCGGTCATGTCCGATCCCGACACGAAGCACATTCGTCACTGCCTTGAAGCGATTGACTTTCTGGTTTTGCAGGAAATCTTCCCCTCTGAAACTTCGGCATACGCGGATGTGCTTTTGCCCGGTGTTTCGTTCGCCGAAAAGACCGGCACATTCACAAACACCGAACGGCGCGTGCAGATGGTGCGTCAGGCGATTCCCACACAAGGCGACGCGCGAAACGATTGGTGGATCATCTCCGAGGTGGCAAAACGCATCTTGGCCGGGACCCTGAACCGGGTCCGCCACGAAGCGCCTTATTCTGGCTGGGGGTATCGCAACACGTCGGAGATCATGTCCGAGATCAACGCATTGACTCCATCCTATGGCGGGATCACACACGCACGGCTCGAAGCGGGCGAACGCTTGCAATGGCCGTGCCCATCGGCGGATCATCCCGGCACGCCGATCTTGCACACGAAACAATTCACGCGCGGAAAGGGAAAGTTCGTGCCGATTGACCACGTGCCGCCCGCGGAACAACCCGACGACGCCTTCCCGATGTTGTTGAGCACAGGCCGCGTGTTGTATCACTGGCACGGCGGACAAATGACCCGCCGCGCGCAGGGATTGATGCAGGTGTACGGCGAAGCGCTGATCGAAATGAATCCGAACGACGCGGAAAAGATGGGCATCAACGGAAAAAACATCGTGCGCGTCACTTCACGGCGCGGATCCATCGAAGCCCAGGCCTGGGTCACCGACCGCGTGCCGCCCGGCATGGTGTATGCGAATTTCCACTTCCCCAACGCCTCGGCCAACGAGTTGACTCACGCCTCGCTCGACCCGGTGGCGAAGA
This sequence comes from Chloroflexota bacterium, assembly GCA_037440205.1. Lineage (GTDB taxonomy): Bacteria > Chloroflexota > Anaerolineae > Anaerolineales > Villigracilaceae > Villigracilis. The sequence continues at coordinate 426 of JBBIUO010000302.1, read as the reverse complement.
TACCGGAATACAAGGTGGTAGCCGTGAAGGTGGAACTGACGTAAAAGAAGAGACGGTCACTTTCGAGACGAGAGTGGCCGTCTGGTTTGTTTTAGAGGGTAAAATAAAAGCATGGCAACATTCTCGCGCGGAGAAATATTGGAAGGACTCAAACATCCTGGCGAACTGGCGCAAGAAAAAGGCATTACCGTTCAACTGACCTTGATGGGCGGAGCGGTCATGGTACTGGCGTTTGAAGCCCGCCTTTCAACGCATGATGTTGATGTTTTCATTCGTTGTCCGCGAACTGGCAAAACGGGTTGCAAGCGAGCGTGATTGGAACGATGACTGGCTGAACGATGCCGCCAAAGGTTATCTGGTCGGCGTCAGTGAAGGTGAAATTCTTTACAGCGCGCCTGGAATTGAAGCCCGCGCCCCCGCATTGGA
>JBBIUO010000301.1:0-5345 GCA_037440205.1 Chloroflexota bacterium | reverse complement strand
CGATCCATTCGGTGGTGTTCGGCGGCTTCTCGGTGGACTCATTGCAGGGCCGCATCGAGGACAGTCATTCCAAACTGGTCATCACCTGCGACGGGTCGTACCAGAACGGCAAAGTGGTCGAACTCAAAGCCATCGTGGACGAGTCTCTCAAACGTTGTCCATCCGTGGAAAATGTGGTCGTCGTCCGCCGCGTGCATAACAATGTTTACATGGAAGCGGGACGCGATCACTGGTATCACGATCTTTGCACCCTGCCCATTGCAAACGGCAAATGCCCCACAGAAGAAATGGACGCCGAAGACCCTCTCTTTATTCTTTACACCTCAGGTTCCACCGGCAAGCCCAAGGCCATCCTGCACACGCACGGCGGCTACATGGTCGGCACGTACTCCACGCTGAAGTATGTGTTCGACGTCAACGATGAAGACCGCTGGTGGTGCACCGCTGACCCCGGCTGGATCACGGGGCATTCCTACATCGTGTACGGCCCGATGATCAACGGCGTAACCTCTTTCTTCTTCGAGGGCGGCCCGGCCTTCCCGTATCCGAATCGCTGGTGGCAGTGCATCGAGCGCTTTGGAATCACCATCTTCTACACCGCTCCCACCGCCATCCGTGGACTCATGCGCTTCGGCGAATCCTGGCCGAACAAGCACGATCTTTCCTCCCTTCGTCTGCTCGGCACTGTCGGTGAGCCGATCAACCCCGAGGCATGGCGCTGGTATTACCGCGTCATCGGCAAGGAGAAATGCCCCATCATTGATACCTGGTGGCAGACCGAAACAGGCAACTTCATGATTACCCCGACCCCGGTGGTGCCGCTCAAACCCGGTTCCGGCACGCGGCCCTTCTTTGGGCAAAAGGCCGAGATCGTGGACGAGCAGGGCAACCCTGTGCCAGATGACACCGAAGGGTATCTCACTCTGTTGAATCCCTGGCCTGCCATGCTCCGCACCATTTATGGCGACGATGAACGATACGTCAGCCAATATTGGAGCAAATACCCCGGCCGTTACACCACCGGCGACTCGGCCAAACGCGATAAAGATGGTTACTTCTGGATCATTGGCCGCGTGGATGACGTGATCAAGGTCTCCGGTCACCGCCTCGGCACGGCGGAAGTCGAGTCGGCGCTTGTGAGTCATCCTGCGGTTGCAGAAGCGGCCGCCATCGGCCTCCCGCACGAGGTCAAGGGACAGGCAATTTTCACTTTCGTATTGTTGCGCGCGGGATTTGCACCCTCGCCCGAACTGTCTGAGGAATTGCGCCAGCATGTCGCCACCCACATGGGGCCGATTGCAAGGCCCGAGGAGGTGAAGTTTGTGGACAAACTCCCCAAGACTCGCTCCGGCAAGATCATGCGCCGCGTGTTGAAGGCAAGAGCGCAGGGATTACCCGAAGGTGATATCTCGACGTTGGAAGAATAGCCGTTGGTGAATCAAAACTTCGAGACCCCGCGTCTCGAAGTTTTTTATTTAATCACCCAGCCTGCCATTACGAAAATTTGCCCGAAGCAACGCGATGCTTACAGACGGGAGACTGACCACACCCGGATGGATCAAATAGCGCGGCGACCAGGTCGGGTGGAATTTTTCCTTGAACGCATGCAATCCTTTGAAGTTGTAAAAGCGATTCACGTTCTCGTAGATGAGATGTAAAGTGCGTTCGAGCGCCGGATCTTCAGGGTTTTTGCCAACCCCGGAAAATGCGCTCATGCCAAGGTTGAATGAGGAAAATCCTTTTTCTTTTGCCCATTTAAAAAGGGAAACAAATAGAAAATCCATGATGCCCTTCTCGGAGAGGCTATGATGGCGCATAAGGTCTACCGCAACTTCTTTGAGTTGAAACTCTGTCACAATGTTGGCAAAAGCGTCAATGAAACCCTCTCCGTCACGAACAAGCAGGATGGGACAGGTGTTGAGATACTCCTCGTCGAACCAGCCCAGCGAGAAACCCATCTCTTTTGTCCCGCGGGTGGATAGCCAATCATCGCTGATGGCCCGCAGTTCACGCAACATGCGGGGCGAATGAGGCGGTTCCTGCACCAGGGCCGTGTATCCGTTGCGAAGCATTTTATTATGGGCGTTACGAATGTTTTTGTTTTCACCGCCCTCCAGGCTGAAAACCGCCAGATCGACCCTCGCTTCATGGCCGAGAGGGAGGGCATCGAATCCAAGCGATTTGTATGTTTCCAATGAGTCAGGCGGTACCTGGTAAAAGGCGGGGATCCAATCATTAAGGGCGCAAAAACTTTTAAATGCCGCGACAGCGGGTCCGAAATCTTCCTCCCTGCCAATGGGGTCACCAAGCGCCAAAGCCACGCGGTTCTCGACCACATGGGAGATCAGGGAATTGCCGGGACTGAAGAAAAACAACTTGTCATCCAGGAGGGCGATACGCGCCAGGGAGGACTTTCCGTATTCACGCACAATTTCCCAGGCGCGTAAACATTCATCTGTTGATGGGAGCAGGCGGCTCAACACCGGGCGAAGGAGCATAAGGAGCGCGTATGCCCCGGTGACTGCGCCGACCATATAGATCGAATCTGCAAAATATTTTCCGAAACCGGTGATTGGCTGCAAGCCGGGGTCGTAAAACTCTGCGAACATCACAATGGTCTGACGGACGGCGTCCCAAAGACCGAAATTGACCTGGAAATGTTTATCGAGCAGGAAGAAACCCAAAACCCCGTAGACCAGGGTAAAACCCAGAGATGCCAGGACCGCTAAAAGTCCGGCCCGAACCGAGGGGGGATCGGAGCGGGCTTGAAAATTCCGACGGGTGATCATCAACAGGAACAGCAATACAGCGGCCAGAGAGGCTTCCTCGTAATCCAACCCTTTGATGAGATGAGTTGGAATGGAGATACAGAGGATGATCACAGTCAAAGTCCAGCCGACACGTTTATGCCGCCAAAGGCTGATGGCAAGCAATAAAAGTGCGAAACCTGCCAATGCTGAGGTCAGGTGCCCGCCATGACTGACGCTGAATGGAGAATATTGCTCCAATAATTTCAGCCTGTCGTTGAATGAGGGGGTAACTGCCGAAAGGACGTTGATGATCCCCATTGCAGCGGTGAGGAGGGAGATCGACTTGACGATCGTAACTTTGGAAGAGAGTTTGGCTTTCATAAGTCTCCAGACTTTGCAAGCCGTTTCGTTTTTATTTGGATCGGCAAGATAAAAGCGCTCCTGAGAGATCAGAAGCGCTTTTTCTTTTGTGCCTGCTTACTTCACCAGTTTCAACTTCCACAAATCGTTGGCGAGGGATGACAACTGGTCGTTCAGGAAATAGATTCCCACCATGGCTCCGTCACTGCCGATGTGACCGTAATACCATCCGCCCAGGGTGTAACCGCCTCCCGCCACAAATTTTGTTTCTGTCCACTTGAGCCAGGTTCCGCTTCTGTCGCCGCTCGCATAGTCGGGATGTTTGTTCCACTTTGCCTGTTCCTCCGCATCGCCGAAGTCTGTGACATACTCTCCTTCGATTGCGGTGATCGCGCCTCTGTAATTCGTTCCGCCGGTCCAAACCATTCTGCCGGTGAAGGTCAACCCATTTAGTTTTTCCAGCAGAACGGATATGGGCGTGGAATCGAAACCGGCTTGTTTGTACGTTCCGTTCCATTGCTGGGGAAGGATCACCAATGTGGGGGTGATCGTCGGCGTTGTAGCCGGGGCAGGCGTATCGGTTGGAACAGATGCGGTGGGCGTATTCTCCTCTGCCGGCGGGGTGGTGACGGAAATCAGCGGGGTGGGAATCACCTCTTCAGTAGGTTTGATGAGCATCGGTCTGACAAACGAATACGTAAACCAGCACCCGACGCAAAGAACAAAGAGACCGACCACGCCGGCCGCTACGATCGCAAGCGACATTCCCGATTTGGATTTCGCCGGTTGACTGGCAACCGGCATCGAAGGCTGGGAGGTCTGAGAGAGCGGCGTGGATGGCAACGGGGCGGTTGCCGCCCTCTCTTTCTGAATCTGCTCGATCTGTTGGCGCGTTTCTTCGATCTCTTTTCTTTTTATCTTGCCGGTCATCTGCTCGCGCAACTGCTCGGTTGGCACGGCGGTTGCGGTGGCCGGGCCGCCTGTCAATATACTTTGCAGGTCGTTGGCAAAGGCGTTCATGTTGGGATAGCGGTTTTCCGGCTTTCGGGCAAGGACCTTGAGCAGGACCGCTTCGATGTCATTGGGCAGATCGGGAATGTATTGATTGGGAGGCGGCAAAGGTTCGTTGACCTGTTTCAGCAAAACGCCTGCGGGAGTATCGGAAACATAAGGCCGGTAGCCGGTGATCATCTCGTAAAGGACAACGCCGAGCGAATACATGTCGGATAATGCCGTTGCCTCGCCTGTCCATTGTTCGGGAGCCATGTAATCGGGCGTGCCGATTCCGGCGCCCGAGGCGGTCAATTGCTGGGTGTCCTTCCCTTCGAATAATTTCACCAACCCAAAATCGGTAAGCATGGCCTCACCGTTTTCGGTCAATAAAATATTGGACGGTTTTACGTCGCGGTTGATGATGTTATGATCGTGGACGTATTGAAGTGCGCGGGCAATCGGAAGAATTTTCTGCACCGCATCGCGCCAGGGGATGGGCCTGCCAAGTTGCTGTTTGAGCGTGCCGCCGGGTAAGTAGGGCATCACCAGGTATGGCACGCCTTCGTGTTCCCCGTAATCGAGCACGCCGACGATGTTCGGATGTGAAAGCCGCCCCAATGATTTGGCTTCGCGCTCGAAGCGCTTGAGGATCATTTCCAGGTGATCCGGGGGAAAGGCTCCGCGTTTGGTGAATTTGATGGCGACCTCGCGCTCGAGCCGTGTGTCGTAGGCCTTGTAAACGGTCGCCATCCCGCCTTCCCCGATCAATTCACGGATTTCGTACCGATCAACTTTTTGTCCAATTAAATTTGCCATGACATATTCCTTTCCGATTCACTTTCGGCGTAATTCAATTATACGTCACATTGACTTTCTTTCCTTTGCCATTGCGATCAGCAATTCCAAATCTGAAACCGACGAACTTAACGCAAAGTCGCCAAGACGCCAGGTTGTTTGACTTTTTCCCGCAAAAATTGGCAGAAAGGCGGATTGACGCAACGACAGCCCAAATTCTCTCAGAGACTGTTTCTTAACTCGTTGGCAAAGACCCTAAAGGTTTCCTTTGCTAACGAAAGCATTGATTTGTCGGGGGGTTCTTGCAAATTGTGGTTGTGGTTTGCGGGAAAAACCTTTAGGGTCTGATTTAAGAAACGCTCTCTAACAAATCCTTGCGCCTCTGCGACTTTGCGTTAAGATTTTGGTCTCTTCGTCCTTGATTCAATTTTAGATTTGGAATTGCTG
>JBBIUO010000300.1:2304-5347 GCA_037440205.1 Chloroflexota bacterium | reverse complement strand
CCTTGCTGGGGAAGTGATAATGGATGGCGGCGTTCTTCACGCCGAGTTCCGACGCGATGTGAGCGTAACTAAAACCGTTGAAGCCCTTATCTTGCAACAGGGCTTCCGCCATGTTCAGGATTGTCCGTTTGCTGTTTTCGATCTTGACCATTGGCTTTGATTTTACTTACTAGTTAGTAAGTTGTCAAGCCCGCTCTTCGACTGCGTTCAAGGCGAATCCTTTCCTGGTAGCACCTTGCATCTTCCATGTCTCTATGCTAAAATTTTGTCGGACGGACAACCCAATAACGAAGACATCGAAAAGTGGGTGACCCCCACTTTTCTGCTTGTAAGGAACAGGAGTAAATGGAGTAGGTAGCATGGCGAAAAACGAATTTGCACTGGCATTCAATGAAGTGCTGGAGGAAAAACAACTTGCCAAGGATGTGGTCATTGCCGCAATCGAATCGGCGATGGTCTCCGCCTATCGGCGCGCTGTCAGCGCATCCACTGCCCAGCACGTGGAAGCCAAACTCGACCCCGATACCGGGGAAGTGACCGTTTATGCCGAAAAGGAAGTGGTCGAAGATTCGATCGTGGACGCGCGTACCGAGGTGTTATTGAGCGAGGCGCAAAAGGTGAAGGCCGACGCGCAGCCCGGCGATATGGTTTTGATGGAGACCACCCCGGCCGATTTTGGCCGTGTCGCTGCGCAAACCGCGCGCCAGGTGATCCAGCAAAGAATCCGCGAGGCGGAACGCTCCAATCAGATGCAGTATTTCGAGCGGCAGGTCGGCGAGATTGTCTCCGGGTTGGTGCAGGCCAGCAATGCGCAAAGCGCCACCATCGGGTTGGATATGAAAGCCGAAGGCGTCCTGCCCAACAACCAGAAGATTCCCGGCGAGCGGCTCAAACTGCATGACCGCATCCGCGCGGTGGTGATGGAAGTAAAAGATGGAACGCGCGGCCCGCAGATCGTTCTCTCGCGCGCGCATCGCAACTTCCTGCGCCGTTTGCTTGAAAATGAAGTGCCTGAAATCTATCACGGCATCGTCGAGATCCGCGCCATTGCACGGGAACCCGGCGCGCGCGCGAAGGTGGCTGTCTCGGCCACACAACCCGGCATTGATCCGGTGGGCGCGTGCGTGGGCATCAAAGGCGTGCGCATTCAGGCCATCGTGAAGGAATTGCACGACGAGAAAATAGATATCATTCAATGGGACCCCGATCCCATCGTTTATATTTCCAAGGCCATCAGCCCGGCGCGCGTGACCGGCGTTTATCTTGCAGATGCCGAAGGGGCGCACACGGCCACTGTGGTGGTGGGCGAAGATCAACTAAGCCTCGCGATTGGACGCGATGGTCAGAATGCACGTCTCGCCGCGAAGTTGACCGGTTGGCGCATCGACATCAAATCAGTGACCGAAGCCGCCGGTGACACGCTCACGAAATTGCAGGGCGATGCGGAACTTTCCGCGATGCTGCCTGCCGCTGTGGAAGCCGTTCCCGAGATACAGGAAATCCTTGCGAAGAAAGCCGATAACCGCCCGATCACACCGGAAGAGTACACCACACTGGGTCAGTTCATTGACCGCGTGGAGCGCCGCACGATCCAGATCAAGGAGGAGGCCGCCCGCGTGGAGGAGGAACGCACCATCGCCGCCCGCGCCGACATCCCTGCCGCGGCGTTCCAGATGCCGCTCGATCAGGCGGGCATGAAGGAACATATCTTCAACATCCTCACCGAGGCCGGGTATGAAACGATCGGTCAGTTGATGTTCGTGTTGAAGACGGATCCAAACAAGGTGCTCGGATTGGCCGGCATCGGCTCGAAGGCCATGCAGAATATCGAAGAATCGCTCGCGGCTCTCACCTTCCCCGAGCCTGAACCGGTGAAAGAGGAAGAGGCGCCTGCCCCTGTTGCTGAACCTGCCGTTGCCGAAGTCCCTGCCGCTGAATCTGCTCCGGCGGAGGAAATATCGGTTGAGAAGAAGCAGGCCGAGGGTAGGAAGGAACCGGCCGCGAAGCGCGTCGTTGAAGAGGAGGAAGAACATGCCAAGGACGGCGTCTCGCTGGATGAATTGTTCAAGATGAAACCGGAGATCTTCCAGGGCGCGCGTTCGGCGGAGGAAGAAGCCGGCGACAAGAAGAAAGGCAAGAAAGGCAAGAAGAAAACCGTTGAATTGGAGTTCGATGAAGGCCTGGGCGCTGTGGTCGGCCGCAAGATTCACAAGCGCGGCGATGATTCTGGCAGTGACTGGGAGTAAATTGTTCCTCCCTCGCGGATGAGGGAGGCTGGTAGATCGAAGGTGACGAAGAGACCTGCCCAACGTGTAAAGCATGTGCCCCAGAGAACCTGCGTGGGATGCCGCGAAGTTCTGCCAAAAAGGCAGATGGTGCGGATCATCCGCACCGACAGCGGGGTGCTGGTGGACCCAACCGGCAAGGCCGCCGGGAGAGGCGCCTATTTACACGACCAGCGTGAATGCTGGGTGCGCGGGTTGAGGGGCGCTTTGGCGCACGCGCTCAAAGCGGAGTTGACTGCGGAAGACCGCGCTCGACTCGAAGATTTCATGAATGCCCTGCCCCAGACTGGGACGGGGGCCAACCAGTAAAGCCATGTGAACGGATAGTCCATCGCTCACTGGCCCTTCGCTGGCGATAAAGAATTTCGCGGATCCCGAGGAATGCGGTCCGCATACTAGTTGGACGGAGGCGGCCTATGAGCGGCAACGGAAACAAACTTGAATTACCTGCCAGCATTGTGATACGCGACCTGGCGTTGAAGATCGAAAAAAGCCCGATTGACCTCATCAAAAAATTAATGTCGAACGGGGTCATGGCGACCATTAATCAGACGGTGGATTTTGAAACCGCCGCGATTGTGGTCGGCGAATATGGATTTGAAGCGGTTCCTGAAACAGTGGAAGAGGAAGCGAAAGTTGAAGTGGGGGAGGTTCCCCTCTGGCGCAAGATGATCGCGGGGGAGAACGGCGCGTTTTTGAAAACCCGCCCGCCGGTGATCACCATTTTGGGCCACGTGGATCATGGAAAGACCAGTCTG
>JBBIUO010000300.1:2074-2294 GCA_037440205.1 Chloroflexota bacterium | reverse complement strand
ATGCGATTCGACAAACAGACGTTGCCGCCGGTGAAGCGGGCGGAATTACCCAGCACATCGGCGCATATCAGGTGGAGAAGAAGGGACGTTTGATCACCTTCCTCGATACGCCCGGTCATGCCGCGTTTACGCAGATGCGGGCGCGCGGCGCGCAGGGCGCGGACATTGTGGTGCTGGTCGTTGCGGCGGATGACGGCGTGATGCCGCAGACTCGTGAGGC
>JBBIUO010000300.1:0-2043 GCA_037440205.1 Chloroflexota bacterium | reverse complement strand
CCCATCATGGTCGCCTTGAACAAGGTGGATAAGGCGAACGCCAACCCGGAACGCGTGAAGCAACAACTTGCCGAACTCGATCTTGTCCCAGACGAATGGGGCGGCAATACGATGGTGATTCCCGTCTCTGCGAAACAGAAGCAGGGCATTGACGATTTGCTCGAGGGCGTACTGCTCGTGGCGGATAGCAACGAGATCAAGGCCAACCCGAATGGAAAGGTGATCGGCACGGTGATCGAAGCCGAACTGGATAAATCCAAAGGCGTGATGGCGACCCTGCTCGTTCAAAACGGGACGCTTGAATCCGGCGATATTGTCGTGGCGGGGACGGCGTACGGAAAACTTCGCGCCATCACCGATTACAAAGGCAAGCCGATCAAGAAGGCCGGGCCATCCATGCCGGTGGCTGTGATGGGGCTGAGCGGCATGCCCTCCGCCGGCGATATTTTCGAGGTTGTGGATTCTGAAAAAGAAGCGCGCAACATCGTTGCGGAGCGCACCGAAGCCGCCAGGACCGTCTCGCAAAGCAAGAAGAAGGTTTCACTCGAAGACCTGTTTGCAAACGTGCAGGCCGGTGAAGCCAAAGGTCTGAACCTGATTGTCAAAGCGGATGTACAGGGGTCGCTCGATCCCATCGTCAGTGAATTGAACAAGCTCGGGGAAGGCGAGATCGGTCTTCACATCCTGCACGCCGAGACCGGTAACATCAGCAACAATGACGTGATGCTTGCGGCGGCGTCGAAGGCGATCATCATCGGCTTCAATGTGCAGGCCGATGTGGATGGGCGCCGTCTTGCCGAAAAGGAAGGCGTGGACATCCGCCTGTACGAAATCATCTACCGCATGACTGAGGATATCGAGAAGGCGCTCAAGGGCATGCTCGAACCGAAATTGGTGGAGAAGGTGATTGGCCGCGCGCAGGTGCTGGCTGTTTTCTCCGCATCGAAATTTGGCCGTGTTGCGGGGTGCAAAGTGACCGATGGCGAACTCCGCCGCGGCGCGCGCGTGCGTCTCTATCGCGGCGCGGATATGATCTACGAAGGCGACCTTTCCTCCCTGCGCCATGAAAAGGAAGATGTGAGAGAGATCCGCCAGGGATTCGAGTGCGGCGTCGGCTTCAAGAACTTCAGCGACATCGAAGCCGGCGACCAGTTGATCTGTTATGTGGTCGAGAACTCTTAACAGTCGTTTAATGAAATGAGGCAATAATATGCCGTCAGGAATTCGTTTACAACGCATTGCAGATCGCGTCCGCCAGGAATTGTCGGAACTGCTCATCCGCGAGATCAATGACCCGCGCCTGCATCAGATCTTCGTCACCGATGTGACGATCGATCGGGAACTTGCCTACGCGGATATCTATGTCTCGGCCGTCGAAGGGGCCGGGCGCTCGGCAGACGTTCTTGCCGGACTTGAATCTGCTTCCGGTTACCTCAGGCGGATCCTGGCTTCGAGAGTTGAATTGCGTGTCTTTCCAAGATTGAGATTCCATTGGGATCCCACACCGGAGAACGCCGATCACATCGAAAAAGTGCTGGCTGGGTTAAGAAAAAAATAATTGTATTTTTCAGTACACCCCAAGTGGGGTTATACTGTGCGGTAATATTGTTTGGAGGATGAGAATAAGTGGATAACCAACTTACAGGGGAGATAAAAGATAGATTGAGCGATGCAAAAGAAATTGTCATTGCTTCGCATGTTCGACCGGATGGGGATGCAATCGGATCTTTGCTTGGGCTGGGTTTGGCCCTGCGCGACGCAGGCAAATCCGTGCAAATGGTGCTGGCAGACGGTCTGCCGACTTCGTTCAGGTATTTGGAAGGAGGCGAGTCCATCAAAAAGGAACCGCAGGGGAACCACGATACGTTCATCACTGTGGATTGTGCCGACTTCAAGCGCACCGGGAAAGTCTTCGATAACTTCGGCCAGCCCGATATCAACATAGACCATCACATCACCAACTAAAAATACGGCAAACTCAACCTGATTGAAGCCGATGAAGTGGCAACCGCCGCCATCCTCACCAATCACCTGCCGGAGTGG
>JBBIUO010000299.1:0-5377 GCA_037440205.1 Chloroflexota bacterium | reverse complement strand
TGTCATCGAGTTGAACGGCATGTGCGAGGAGCGCATCCGCCAGTTGTTGCGGGGAGGGGTCCTGGTCTTCGGTGAGCGCGCGCAGGGTTTCGGCCACATCCATCGGCCGGCCGCTTCGCTTCCCTGCGTGGATGATTCCATCTGTGAAGATGACGATGGTCAATTCGGGTTCGACAGGCACTTCGGTGATGACCGGGCGCACGTTGCGCGAGGTTCCGAGCGGTTCGCTTTCCTCGGTGTGCGCGTCAATTTGTTCTCCGCGGCAGATGTACACCGGCGAAGGATTGTTGCGGGTGAGGACGATGGTGTTGCTGTACAGGTCAACGGAGGCGATGTTGAGGGTGGAAATGACCTTTCCCTGTTTCTCCGCAAACAGCGCGTCGGATGCGGCGCGGGCGGCGGCTCCATCGCGGACGCCTTCGGCGATCAAGCCGATGACCTTGCGCACGACCATCATCGAGACGGCTTTTGCGCCCCGACCGCTGGTCTGCCCGTCAGCCAATACGACGGAGAGTCCGCCGGTGGGACGTTCCACCACTTCAAGCGTGTCCCCGCTCTCCGAGACGGCGTATTTGTTGATCTTGGCGACAGCGATTTGAATTTCCACGAGGACGATTTTACTATCAAATTGTGCGGCAGGGCTTTTGAAACATTTTTGATTGCCGGGGTTGTCAAGTTCTGCATTCACTTGTATAATCCAACCCATATTTCATTTAATTGGAGTCACGAGTGATGGATCAAAATGAAGCCCAAAGCGGGCAAGGAGTTGTAAATCCGCAGGGAGACCAACCCCACAACAATCAAACCATGGAGTCACTGCTCGAATCAGAATCTTTGAGCGTGGAATTGCCGCAGGTCGGCGATCCGCAAAGGCATGATCGCAAGCATCAGCTCAAGTCAAATCCTCATCAGCGTGGGGGCAAAATCTGAGGGTGTCGTTTCAGGCCGCGAGTTGGAACAACTCAGCGCCGAGGAACGCGCCGCCCTTCAAGTTGGACAGGAAGTCAATGTTTATGTTCTCAACCCGGAAGACCAAAACGGGAACGTTGTCCTGTCCTTCAAGCGTGCGCAGGAGGAAATGTCCTGGGAAAATGTGGAGAAAATGATTGCGGATGAGACGGTGATCGATACAAAGATCATCGGCTTCAACAAGGGAGGGTTGATCGTTGCAGTTGGAAACCTGCGCGGTTTTGTTCCGTCCTCGCAAATCAGCGCCGCGCGCCGGGCGCAATCCTCCGGCGATACCCCCGAACAACGCTGGCAAAAGATGGTCGGCCAGCCGATCTCGGTCCGCATTATCGAAGTGGATCGTGAACGCCGCCGCCTCATCCTTTCCGAACGTTCCACCAGCACCGAGACCCGCGCCTCCCTGAAGGAACGCGCGATCAGCGAGTTGGAAGAAGGCAAGGTGTATACGGGCAGGGTCACCAGCCTTGCAGATTTTGGCGCCTTCGTCAACCTTGGCGGCGCCGACGGCCTCGTTCACCTCTCGGAACTTTCCTGGGATCGCCTCCAGCATCCGAAGGAAATTCTCGAAGTCGGGCAGGAGGTCAAGGTCAAAGTCATCAACATTGATCGCGAAAAGAAACGCATCGGCCTCTCCATCCGCGCCCTGCAGGATGATCCCTGGAAGACCCGCGTCGAGAAGTTCAGCGTCGGCCAGTTGGTGGAGGGCGTCATTACCCGCCTCACCAAATTCGGCGCGTTTGCCCGTCTCGAAGGCGATATCGAAGGTCTCATCCACATCTCTGAGTTAAGCGAGAATCGCGTCGAACACCCGAAGGAAGTCTTGAAAGAGGGCGAAGTCAAGACCCTGCGCGTCATCCGCATCGACGGCGAACAGCATCGCATCGGCCTCAGTCTTCGCAAAGTGGACTCGGCGGCCTTCGCCGACAAAGACTTCAAGATGCTCGCGCAGGAATTCCATGAGCAGAGCGAAGAAAACAAAGAGTAGAAATCCAGAGCGCACCGAAAGGTGCGCTCTTCAATAATCCCATGCCAATCCTTGTAGATGCTCACGCAGACATCGCCTTTAACATGCTCAGATACGGGCGCGATTACACCCGTTCCGTCGCCGAAACGCGGCGGCTCGAGGCCGGCAGCGCCACCGTAACAGAAAATGAAGACGCGCTTCTCGGCTGGCCCGAATACCAGCGCGGAGAGGTCGCTGTCATCTTTTCGACGCTTTACGCAACCCCCGCCCGCTGGAACAAACACGAGAACAAATTACAGGTCTACAAAACATTCGACGAGGCGCATCAACTGTATCGGGAACAATTGCTGACTTATCATCGGATGACCGATTCCATGCCCGATAAATTCAGACTCATCGCTTCATCCCGCGACCTGAACCTGATCCTCGACCACTGGCAGAGTCCCAGCCCAGGCGGACATCCCGTCGGCATGGTCGTGCTGATGGAAGGCGCGGAAGGTATCCGTGATCTTTCTGAACTCGACGAATGGTCCGAACTTGGTGTGCGCCTGATCGGCCCCGCATGGGTCGGCACACGCTACTGCGGCGGGTGGAGGGAGCCAGGGCCGCTGACCCCGGATGGACGCAAACTCCTCTCTGCCATGGCGGATCATAACTTTGTGCTCGATCTCAGCCACATGGACGAACAAGCCGCCATCGAAGCGCTCGATATCTATCGTGGTTCCATCGTTGGAACCCATGCCAATTGTTTATCCCTGATGCCAAACTCGAACTCGAACCGTCATTTTTCAGACCGCATCATCGAAGGCATCATTGAACGCGATGGGGTGATGGGAGTGGTTCCATTCAACAGTTACCTGAAAGTCGGCTGGACGGTCGGCTCGAGCGAACGGGCGGAAGTCCCCCTTCAATACGTTGCAAACCACATTGATCACATCTGCCAGATCGCCGGCGATTCGCTTCATGCCGGAATCGGCTCCGATTTCGACGGCGGCTTTGGCCTGCAATCCGTTCCCCCGGAAATTGACTCGGTCGCCGACCTGCAAAAACTTTCATCCTTGTTGCTCGCGCGCGGTTACAATGACGCGGATGTCGCCAACATTTTCAGCGGCAACTGGCTCGCGCGCCTGAGAAGGGATTTGCCTTCATGACCTCGAATCAACCTGTCCCCGCATCATCGCCTGTCGAAACCTCGCCCCGCGCAAATGGACAGATTCTCCCCCGTATCTACATCAGCCTCGTAGTGACCTTCACCGGCCTCATCATTTTTACCATCGGCTCCAAACCCGATTGGTTCGGCTGGGATTACAGCCCCGTGGTCGGCTTTGTGCAGATTTCGGTTTTTCTCTTTGGCCTTGCGCTTCTCTGTCTCGGCGGCTATATCGGACTGCTCACTTTGTGGTGGGGACGTGAACGCACCATCGTGGCGGATATTGGCACGAGGCTGGTGGGAACCGGTTACGTTGTCGCCGTCTTTGCCGGCCTCGCGGATATTTTTGGAATGGGCTCGCAATCGTTTCCAAAGGTCCCGTATTTTGGGCCGTGGCAGGCCACCGGTGTGTTGATCGGTCAGGGAATCATTGCGTTGGGTTTTCTCCTGTTCATTCCCTTCTTCTCCCCTCGAAAGACATCTCATGCAAGCGATTAATAAAACAAAAAAACGCTGACTAATTCAGCGTTTTTTTGACAAATCTGTGCCCCCACGGAGATTCGAACTCCGGTCGTGGCCTTGAAAGGGCCGCGTCCTGGGCCTCTAGACGATGGGGGCTTGTTTAGAGCGGGCGAATTCTATCATCCCCCCTTATGCCAGTCAAGCGATTTAAGTCTGGATTTCCGGCTTTACGCGCTGATTGGTCAATGCCATGATGTCAATCATATTACGATTGACCAGAATGCCCGCGCTCTCGACGCGCAGGTTCGGGATGAGGATCGCGGTCAGTGTGGCGTTCAGCACCGGCAAGAAGGTTCGCGTTCCGTCCGTCATCACCGCCGTAAAATCAAAACGCCCCGGCAATTCCATGGTGCCTTCGATCTCGAACATTTGCGTGGCAATGCGCACGGGATGTTCGATCACACTTGCGTAACCGCCGCGCACAAGCGCCTGTGGGCCGAGGTCTTCGCGCCGCGCCATGCATATCGCATGGATTTGCCGCTTCATCATGCGGATCAACTCGAAATGATCCACAAGCTTGGTGGGCATGTGCAGGCGTGCCAGCCGCGCATCGTTCACTTCCATCGCCGAATGTGTCGCGTCGTTCATCATGCCCATCACGCCATTGTTGGTAATCATGATCTTGCCGACCACGCGGTAACCGGAGGTCATGATATCGGCGGGCAGAAAGCGATAGGTGCGTGGGGAGGTGGTGTCAAGAGTCATCGCGCGATTTCCCTCTGATTAAGAATCGTGTGCCGGGCGGGAGGTGCCAGCCCGGGGATTGGGACGGGGAATCGTGCGCCGGCGTTTTGCGTTGGGTTTGCCGGCGTTCGGATCCAAAAGCATGTTCAACCAGTTGACCGCGCTTTCATCGTATTCGCGTTTGCCGCACACATCACAGACCCACGCGGGAAAATGCGGCACCGTGATCAATTCAGCGCCGAGCCACGTAAAATAAGTGATGTATCGCGGATGCAGCATGCCTGAATGGCACGCATTGCATGGAAAAGGTTTCGGAGGAACGTATTCGTTTTCGCTCATCTTGATTCCTTATTGCGCCGCCAGCAAATCCTTGTGTTCGATCACGGTCCACATGGGCGGGGGCCAGTAGATCAACACCGCCTTGCCCACCACATTTTCAAAGGGTAAAAATCCCCAGGAATGCGAATCGGAGGAATCGTTGCGATTATCTCCCAGCACAAAAAGTCTGTCTTCCGGCACAGTCCACTGATTGGAGTAGGCGGGAGGCGCCGCAATGTAAGGCTCATCCAATGCCTGGCCGTTTACGTAAACGACCCCATCCTGCACCTGCACGTAATCTCCGGGCAGGCCGATCACGCGCTTGATCAATTCCTGTTGGGGATCCATCGGAAAATGGAACACGATAATATCGCCGCGCTGTATTTCGCCAAGTTTGTAATTCAACTTGCTGACCAGCACAAATTCGCCGTCCTCCAGGGTGGGCAACATGCTGAACCCATCCACCCGCACGCGCGCCGAAACCGCATTGATGCCGAAAAATAAAATGACCGCCAGTGCCAGCGTTTCAATAATATCCAGTACGAAACGACCCCATTTCATCTTCTCTTCCTGCGCGGGAGCCTGTGCCTCGCCGATCTGCCCCTCCGCCTGCACATCCAATTCTTTAGGCTGTTCTTCTTGTTGTAACGTTTCCAATCATGCCTCCGTAATTTCTGACAAAATTATACTTTGATTTTTTTGAAGCCCGATACCACTTAAGTCTTATTAAGTCTTGCCCCACGCAAAATAAGTGGGGATGTGCAGGGTGC
>JBBIUO010000298.1:0-5380 GCA_037440205.1 Chloroflexota bacterium | reverse complement strand
CGCCCGCGTCCGCGAAGTAGCTGGAGTCCTCACCGCAAAATTGACCGGCCATCAGGGTTCGGGAAATCTTCTGTCGCTTGCGCAGGCGGATGCTTTACTAATTATCCCCGCTGGTGTAAAATGCGTGCCTGTTGACCGGGAAGTGGAAGCCATACTTTTGTGAGGAAACATGGATAAATGGTTGTATCGCGCGTCTGTTGCGCTGGTGATCGTCGGGGTGCTGGTCTCGATTTACATGACCGTCTACAAATTTACAAAAAATGACGCGATGTGCCTCGGCTCAGGCGATTGCTCCACCGTGAACGCGAGCAAGTATTCGGAAGTGAACGGCATTCCCGTGTCGGTGTTCGGCGTGATCGGTTATCTGGCGATCCTGGGCGTGCATTTGCTTGAAAACCGCAACAACTTCTTCAGGCAGAACAGCACGTTGATGATCTTCGGCATGGCGCTAACCGGGTTTCTGTTTACCGTCTGGTTGATTTATGTCGAAGTCGCATTGCTCAAGGCGCTCTGCCCGTTCTGTGTCACCTCGCAAATTGCGATGACGATCATTTTCATCATTGCAGTGATTCGCCTGGTCAGACAACCCCAAGTTTAGGAGGATGCGAAATGCCCCGTATCAAGTGTCACTACATTGATTGTGTGTTCGTGGATGAAGGTTACTGCTCCGCCGCGGCTGTGGAACTGGACCCGGACACCGGTTGCAATACCTATTCCGCCTCAGACGGCGCTGCCGTCAAAGAGGATGACTGGGACGAGGAAGAGGAAACCGAAGAGTGGGATGATGACGACACCGACGAGGAAGACGAAGACTGGCTGGACGAGGAAGAGGACGAATTTTAGATCGTTTCCCACTCACTGAAAATTGATTCTGCAAAAAGAGCCTTCTCTGCACGAGGAGGCTCTTTTTGCAAGGATGAAAGATGAAGGATGAATGCGCCGGCCGCATTCATTTTGTTTTTTGGTTCTACCGTTTTTAACGGGAATCTTTTTCTCAACCACAAAGGAGACAAAGGGTCACAAAGGGAAAAAGCCTAAAAACATCCTTTGTGTACCTTTGTGACCCTTCGTGGTAAGGGTTTTCCCGCCAGGAACGGAAGAGCCTATTTTTTCTGAAGCATCTCCCTGTCGAAGATGGAGGGATTGGTGTACAGCCCTTCGCGCAGGTAGGAGCGGGCAACGTTCACGTCACGCAAAATCTGCTCGATGTCCGTGTACTCGAAATCGCAGAGCAGGACTCCCAGGTTGACTCGCAGTGCCATGCCGTAATCGTTGGTTTCGAGGAATCTCTTCATGTTATCGCGCACGCGCCCGGCAATGCGGAGCGGAACCTCCGGGCTGGGAATCTCCTCGATCAGGCTGAGAAAAAACTCGTTGTCCGGCGACCAGGCCATGGTGTCTGTTGGGCGAAGCGTGGCCTTGAACTGATCTGCCAGTTTGCGGTAGAACGCGTTCAAATCGCTTTCCGATATCTTCGCTTTCAATTCACTCAAGCGGGCCACATCGGCGAACAACACGCCAAACTGGCGAAACTCCGATTGTTTGATTCTTTCCAGCGAAAAGGTCAGGCGGATATTGAAAAAGGGGAAGGTGTACAGCCCGGTCACTTTGTCGTGTACCGATTCGCTCAACCCGCCCTGGGTGGCCTGCAACCGCTGGACGAGACTGCTCAATTGATTGATGTCCACCGGCTTGAACAGGAGCAGGTCCGGTTCCACGGGCAGGCTGTCGGCATAAGGGGCGTAGGCGGTGATGACGATCACCGGTACATCCCTCAGCCTGTCGTCGGCGCGCATCCGCGACAAAATCTCAATTCCCGACATGCCCGGCAATTGCAAATCCAATAAAACGATATTCGGCTTGAATCCCTCAAGGCGGCCCATGGCCTCCTTGCCATTCAGCATGATCTCGGTCTGATACCCGGCAATATCCAGCACGTGGCGAAAGAGGGCCACAATATCACGATCATCTTCCACAATCAGCGCGGTTGGTTTGCTCAAAGCCCGCCACCTTTCCAATGAAAAAAGAATACTGAAGCGATTACGACCGATTATACAATCACGGGCGGAAAACTCAATGACAAATTGTATTGCAAAATTTCTGATTTACAATAACGGGCATGAACCTCGCCCATGCCCTGCGTCTCGACAGGTTTCCCGCATCATATCACACCGTCAGCCTGGCCGGCGCGGGAGGAAAAACAACCGCCCTGTTTCAACTTGCAAACGATCTCATTCGCGGCGGGGCGTCTTCGGTCATCGTCACGGCTACAACCCATCTCGGCATCTGGCAGATAAAACTGGCAGAGCATCACATCGTTGCACACGGAGGTGATAGTCGCTTCGCAAGTGACCGTCACCTTTGGCCGCAGGGAATTACACTCGTCACAAGCGAGATCGAGGGCGACAGGACAAAGCCGATTGACGCGATCACCCTAAATTGGCTACGCGAAGCCTGTAAAACCAAACACACTCCCCTGCTCATCGAAGCCGACGGCACCCGCCAGAAATCGTTGAAGGCTCCCGCCGCACATGAGCCGCCCATTCCAGAATTTACAGACACTGCCATCATCGTCGCTGGGCTTGGCACGCTTGGCAAACCGCTCACCGACGAGCATGTCCATCGCGCCGAAATCTTTTCGCAACTCAGCGGCCTGCAAATGGGCCAACCCGTCACAGCCGATGCGCTCATAAAAACGCTCACCCACCCGCAGGGCGGACTCAAAAACATCCCACCCGGCGCGCGCCGCATCGCCTTTCTCAACCAGGCCGATACGCCCGAACTGCAATCCCCTGGCGGGGGCATGGCGCGGGAACTGCTCGATCATTTTGATTCCGTCATCGTCGGGTCTTTGCAACACTCGACCTTCCAAACCTTCGAACACACCGCGGGTATCATCCTCGCCGCCGGCGAATCGATTCGATTCGGATCGCCGAAGCAATTGCTGGATTGGAAGGGCAGACCGTTTGTGCGACAGGCTGCCGAAACCGCGCTTCAATCTGGACTTTGGCCTGTTGTGGCCGTCACCGGCTTTCACGCCGCTGACGTTGAATCTGCCTTAAGCGGACTCCCTGTGAGCATCGTCCACAACCCGGAATATCGCCAGGGACAAAGCACATCCATCCGCGCGGGACTGCAAAGCCTTGACGATCTTCGCGGTTCGATTGGGGCCGCCATCTTTCTTTTGGCCGACCAGCCGCAAATTCCCGCCGAAGTGATTCGTGCATTGACCGAATCGCACACACGCGAAATGCAATCCATTCTCGCGCCGCTTGTGCTGGGAGAACGCCGCGCCAACCCGGTGCTCTTTGACCGCGTCACCTTCCCCGACCTGCTCCAATTGACTGGTGATGTCGGAGGCCGCGCCATCTTCGACAAACATCACGTAGACTATCTTCCCTGGCACGACGATATTTTATTGTTCGACGTGGACAAGCCCGAAGATTACCCGCGATTGAAGGAGATGGAATGAACGTTTCGGCCATCGTCCTTGCCGCGGGGCAATCCAAACGCATGGGCCAGCCCAAGATGCTCCTGCCCTGGGGAGATACCACCGTGCTTGGAAAGGTCATTCAAACCATTCAGGCGGCTGGCATTGAAGACATTTCCCTCGTCGCAAACCCCGAAATCGCGCCACAAATTATTGCGAACCACGTACCACCCCTTCGGGACACGCATCCAGCATTACACATCATTCTCAATGAAGACTTCGCCAGCAACGACATGCTCGAATCCATTCAACTCGGTTTGCGCAGACAAAATGCCGAGGCGCAGGCAACTCTCATTTGTCTCGGCGACCAGCCCCAGGTCGAAGAAAGAAGCGTGTCGCTCGTCGTCGAGGCGTTCCGTAAAAACAAATCCAGCATCGTCGTGCCGAGTTACCAGATGCGGCGCGGACATCCCTGGCTGATCGCGCGGGAATTATG
This sequence comes from Chloroflexota bacterium, assembly GCA_037440205.1. GTDB lineage: Bacteria > Chloroflexota > Anaerolineae > Anaerolineales > Villigracilaceae > Villigracilis. The sequence goes on along the minus strand of JBBIUO010000298.1, from coordinate 1,454 downwards.
GGATGAAGTCTTGCAGATGCGCGCTCCTGAATCGATGCGCGATTTTTTGAATAAAAACAATGACAAAATCGAATACATCGAATGTGATTCTGCAAGCATCCTCCAGGACCTCGATACACCCGAAGACTACTTGAAATACAAACCGTGACGTGTTATTGTGAAAGTGAAAGGAGGTCGTCATGTCTGAATTGACCATGATCGCGGAAGCCATTCACGACGCCATGAAGGCCATCGAAGAAGCGCACCACGCCTCCGAAAGTTTGAAGGAGGATACCAACCACATCAAGTTCGACGAGTTCCGCGCGAAGATGGCGGTGCTGAGGGAGCATCTCCAAAAGTTGCTGACGGTTCTCGATAACGAAGAAGCCTACGCGATGGACGAGTTGATGGACGCGCTGAGTCAGGTTTATTCCGATCACCGCGCCGATTACCGCAAGACCCCGCGCATGAAAGAGTAATTTGCGTATCGCAAGATTAATCTTGCGGTACTGCGCTCAAGCCAACTGCAATTGACAATCTGACCCGCAAAAGATACACTCGCCCCAATCCATAACGGGAGCGAACCTTGAAGTACTTCGTCATTGCCAATCCAATCTCAGGGCGGGGACTCGGCGAAAAATCCATTCCACGAATCGAATCCAGCCTGCGTGAAAGCGGGCTGGATTTTGTGCTTGTAAAAACCGAGCGCGTCTGGCACGCCGCCGAACTGGCCGAGGGCGCGGCGCGCGACGGCTACGATGTGATCGTGTGCGCCAGCGGCGACGGCACCATCAACGAAGCCATCAACGGCATCATGAAAGCGCGAAAAGACGGCCATACCAAAAGCGCATTCACCGCGCTCAGCATCGGCACAGGCAATGACTTTTCGGGTGGCACGGGCATTCCCACAAATTTGAACGACGGCTTGAAATCTCTCATTGCAAACAAACGCAAAAAGATAGACATCGGTTTTGTCAAAGGCGGCGATTATCCCGAAGGCCGATATTTCGGCAACGGCATCGGCGTCGGGTTCGATGCGGCGGTCGGTAACGAAGCCATCAAAGTCCGCTGGACGCGCGGCCTGCCCGCCTATCTCATCGGCGTCATCAAAACCGTTTTCCTTTATTACAGCCCCGCGCAGGTCGAAATCGTTTTGGACAACAAGGAAACCATCAGGCAGGTCTCGTTGATGATCTCGGTGATGAACGGTCGGCGCATGGGCGGCGGTTTTCAAATGGCGCCCGAAAGCCAGCCCGACGACGGCTTCTTCGATCTGTGCATCGCAGAAACCGGGTCGAAGGGGCGCATCCTCATGCTCATCCCCCACTTCATTCGCGGGACTCAAATGACGCAACCCGAAGTGAAAATGCGGCGCGCGAAAAAGGTCTTGATCAAATCACTGGATCGGACCTTCCCCGCGCACGCTGACGGAGAATTCATCTGCCTCAGCGGTTCCCACCTGACCCTCGAACTGC
>JBBIUO010000297.1:0-5383 GCA_037440205.1 Chloroflexota bacterium | reverse complement strand
ATTCCGATGATCCCGTTCATCGGTGTGCGGATCTCGTGGCTCATGTTGGCGAGGAAATCGCTCTTGGCGCGATTGGCTTCCTCGGCTTCGCGGCGGGCCTGGAGCAGTTCGGTGATATCGTGATACATCGCCAGCGCGCCGATCTTTTCCCCGCCGACGAATACCGGCACGCCGAATATTTCAACGTCCACGAGGGAGTTGTCTTTGCGGCGGCGTTTGCCGATGGCGTGTAACGATTCGCTCATGACCTGCTGGGTGTATCGCGCGGCCTCTGCGCGGGTTTCCTCGGTGGTGATGAGCGAATCCAGAAGCAGGTCTTTAATCTCATCGCTTGCGTATCCGTACAGTTTTTCGAATGCGGGGTTGCTCGAAACGATCCTTTCCTTTGTATCCAGCACCACGATTGCCACCGGGCTGTTTTGCACGAGCGATTCGAAATATTGCCTTTGACGGTTGATCTGCTCCTCGGCGCGTTTCCTTTCGGTAATGTCGTGCAAGATGACAAGGTCATGCAGTTCGGAGCCGGCGCTGTCGAGCCGGTACGTGGAGAACTCGTACAAACGGCCAAGCCAGGTGAACTCCCTGTTTCGCAAGCCCTCGATTCCTGTTTGCGGGTCGAAGGCGAGAATTTCCGACAGGGGTTTTCCGATCACATTGATGAAAATGGTGTTGAGGCGATCCACAACGGCGTGGTTACAGCGGACGACCAGCCCGTTTCGATCCACGACGAGGATTGGGTCTGAGAAGGAATCGAAGATGGTCTCCCATTCTTTTTTCCCCTGGAGGATGGCCCGGGAAAATCGGCTCTGCCTGCCGATCATTCCCGCCATGAAACCGATGACGAGCGGCGCAGAGTCTATGATCCACAGCAGGGGCTGGGAACTTTGAACGGTCAGTGTGGATGAAAAATTGAGAGGCAGGCCGTGTTGAACAATTTCCAGCCATGTGCCTATGGCTGGAAATATTAACCCGCCGACGATCCCCCAGAGAACGTACGAACGTAATAGAGGATCACGAAGCAATTTCATGAGCGCCTCCTGTGGCCGATTGGTCCCGGTTTGAATTACGTCAAGTGTAGCATCAAATACTCTGCAAATCTCTTACAGTTCAATAACGCTCTTGTTAGGCATTTTAACCGGTGATTACCCACATCTTGCAGCAAGTCGTTCCAGCGAATTTTCAGCCGCGAATTTCGCGGATTTGCGCGGATTTTTCTGTTCAATTCGCGAGCATTCGCGTAATTCGCGGCAAAAGAAGACTTGTGGGCAATCACCAGATTTTAACACTTGCCATGCGGGGAATGCCATAGTAAACTTGGCAACATGTTTACGAAACCCGCTTTCTCAATGGTGGCAATGACCATGTTGATGTCCATGCGAGTGGAGATGTTTTGTTGCGCCAAGTGGAAAGCACGTTAGTTTATCCTACCTGAAAAAACGGGCTGTCCATTTCGCGGACAGCCTTTTTGTTTGCTGATAGCCGTTAGCCATTGGCAATTAGCGTTAGCGGCTGGTACCTCAACAAGTTAAAGTTGTAGGGCAAATTGCCAATTTGCCGAACGCAATTTGGCAAATTGCGCTACAAGTTCATCCGGTTACAGTACAAACGAATGATATTTGAATTGGAGAGGCTGGCGGCCAATTGCCAATCGCTAGTCGCTCTCCAAAGGAGGCACGAATGACCGAAACCATTTTAGTAGCAGTCGCCTGGCCGTATGCCAATGCGGAAATCCACGTTGGAAACCTGACAGGCTCGCACCTGCCGGGTGACATCTTCGCGCGCTATCACCGCCTGAAAGGGAATAAGGTGCTAATGATCACCGGCACCGACTCGCACGGCACACCCGTGACGATGAGCGCCGATAAACTCGGCAAGCCGGTCGAAGAAGTGTACAAGTTCTATCATGAAGGTTTCATTGATCTGTTCCAGAAGATCGGCATCACCTACGATTTGTACACCACCACTCACAGCGACAATCACTTCAAGGTCTCGCAGTCCATTTTCCTTGCGTTGCAAAAGAATGGATACCTGTTCAAGAAAGTAGAACCGCAGTGGTTCTCGCCCGGTTTGAATCGCTTCCTGCCCGACCGCTACATCGAAGGGACTTGTTACATCTGCGGCACCGATGGCGCGCGCTCCGATCAATGCGACGCCTGCGGCAATGTGCTTGATCCTGCAAAACTGATCAATCCCAAATCCAAGGTTGCAGGTGATACGTCTTCGCCGGAGTTGCGCGACACCGAGCATTTTTACATTGACCTCTCGAAACTTGAGCCTGATGTTGTGAAGTACCTCAAGGAACGCGCCGACCACATGCGCGACACCGTGCTGGGTGAGTCGTTGAGGAAGGTCGAGGCCGAGGGACTCAAGCCGCGCGCGATCACACGCGACCTCGATTGGGGTATCCCGGTCCCGGTTAGCGATGCGGGTTGGGAGTCGAAAAAACTTTACGTGTGGTTCGAAGCCGTTATCGGGTATCTCTCCGCTCCCATTGAGTGGAGTCAGTTGTCGGGTAATGGCGAAGCGTGGCGCGAGTGGTGGACGAATCCCACAGCGAAGCAATTCCATTTCATCGGCAAGGACAACATCTTCTTCCATACGTCGCTTTGGCCTGCCGAATTGATGGGCGTCGGCAGCGCGTTCATGGAAATTTTCGCGGGCGAGGAAATCCCGCTCATCACGCCGTACGATGTGCCAGCCAATCAGTTCATGAATTTGGAAGGGAAGCGAATCAGCGGCTCGCGCAATTGGGGCGTGTGGGGACTCGACGCATTGAGCCGTTATGATCCCGATGCCTTGCGTTATTACCTGACCGTCAACATGCCCGAGGCAAGAGACAGCGATTGGGATTGGGCGGAGTTCGTGGCGCGCAACAACAACGAACTCGTGGCGACCTGGGGCAACCTCGCGAACCGCGTGCTTTCGTTTTGCTATAAACATTGGGACGGGCACGTGCCTGGGGACATGGGCAAGCCGATATCCCTACGAGAGAACGACCTGGGCCTGCTTGCTGTTATCGAAAAAGGCTTCGCCATTGTAGGCGCGGAACTCGAAGCAGTGCGCCTGCGTTCCGCATTGGGCGAAGCGATGAAACTCGCCACCGCCGTTAATCAATATCTCGATGTGCAGGCTCCGTGGTCTGCCGTGAAGACGGACAAAGACTCCGCCGCAAAGACCATCTACACTGCATTGAAAGCCATTGACTCGTTAAAGGTCATCTTCTCGCCGTTCCTGCCTTTTACCTCCGAGCGCCTGCATGGATTCTTCGGCTACGAGACTCCGCTGTTTGGGGAGCAATACACCGAAGACGTGACCGATTCGCTTGGGACGCATAAGGTACTTCGTTACCGCGAGGTGGGACGAGATAGTATCTCGTCCTACTGGAAGCCCAGCGAGTTGAAGCCGGGGCAGAGGTTGAATCAACCGGGACCGTTGTTTAAGAAGTTGGAGGAAGGGGTGGCGGAGGAAGAGCGGGCGAGGTTGGGGAAATAGGAATGTCTGTTCTATTGACACGGTTCGTTTCAGAGTTTAAACTGTATAGCATATATGCTATACAGTTTTTAATGAGGAATCATGGGGCAGACAAAATGGGTCGTTGAGTTTTATCGAAAAGCGAACGGGCGATGCCCAACCGAAGAGTTTCTTGACAGCCTTACGAATGAAGAGAAGGTTTTCATCAGAAGGGCTATTCAACGACTCGAAGAATTTGGCAACCAACTTCAACGCCCATATGCCGCTCCATTGCGCGACCATATTATGGAACTGCGGAAAAGGACTCATCAAGGAAATGTCCGCCTGCTCTATTTCTTTTTCGATGGCGAGAAATTCATTATCACCCATGGATTCAAGAAGAAGTCTGACAAGGTTCCTGCCAGCGAGATAGACAAAGCCATTGAGTTTAGAAAAGATTATCTGGAAAGAGTCAAGAGGAAATCATGAGTTACCGCGACTATTTCAAAAAACTTGAAAGTGACCCCGAATATCGGGAAACAGAACAGAAATATAAGCTGATCCTTGACCTTGCCGATGAAATTCTGCGATTGCGGATGGAGAAAGGCTGGTCGCAGGCGGAACTTGCCAGACGCGCCGAAACCAAGCAGGCAAATATCTCCCGCCTTGAAAACGGAATGCTCAATCCCTCGGTGAATTTTCTGCAAAAAGTGGCGAAGGCGCTTGACGCCGATCTTTCGGTTCGTGTTTCAAATCTCCCCGGTCAAAAAATGTATGAAGGCTTTATTGAGAAGGGAAAAGTTGTCCTAAAGACTGGGACAAAACTTCCCGAAAACGCGCTTGTGCATGTGATTGTCCAGGAGGATGCATTCCATGTGAAGTTGGATAGGAAGAAGCCTGTGCAAATCCTGTCACCCCATTTGGCTGTGCGTGAACAGGCGGCGGAATTCAAGTTGACGGTTACGAAAGAGAAGGGGAAGTGAGTCGAAGCCGGGGCAGAGGTTGAATCAACCGGGGCCGTCGTTTAAGAAGCTGGAGCCAGGCGTTGTTGAGGAAGAGCGGGCGAGGTTGGGGAAGTAAAAAAGAAAATCGGATGTCAAAAAGGCATCCGCTTTTTTGTTTGGCGAGGCAGAAAAATGTATGGCAGGGACAAGGCTTGGCGATTCCATTTATAATGCGCCCACACAAAAACTTTTGAAATCACACCCGCTGGCAGGCAAATGACCTCCAAAAGTATTTTCTGCTGACAGCGTGTCCTTTATCGGAGAATCATGCGAAACAAAAAAATTAGAAGGTATATGGAAATTTTGATTGGGATTATCGCGGCTGCTATCGTCGTAAGTCTGGCCCTCCCGTTGCAGGAAACCGGGCAGGGTTGTTCCGTTTCACCGGGACAGACGGTCGTGAGGTGGAAGGGTATGTACTGGTTTCCGTGCGAGTATTCGTGGAATGGATGGTGCCTGTGGCCCATCCGCCGCAAACATATCACATACAAGGTGACAGTCACCGAAGGCATCCCGGTGCGTAACGCGGAGGGGCAGGTGATTCCGGTTGCCGGTGGAAAAATACGGGAATGGGCGGTTAGGGATGCGGCGGAATGGAACGCAATTGAAAATCAGCCCAAACAAAAACTCAGGTTCCCGGATTATGAGCCCATCGCAGACAACGAATATGTTGTGCTGGTCGAAACGGGTACCGGCTGTTCAATAACGTCGAAGCCAACCTGAGAATTTGCACACAAGACTCCTGATGGAAACATCCCCAAACGGCCCCTTCGGATTCTCCCAGACGCCGTCATTATGACATGGATGGTTACAAAACAATCGGATGGGCGTAACCTGTCATGAAAAACTACCATTCCCCGGTAGGGTGTCATCTGTCGCGAGGAAGGGTATAAAAGGGGCGTTCAACTTCAGGAGGACCCTTCCATGAC
>JBBIUO010000296.1:0-5384 GCA_037440205.1 Chloroflexota bacterium | reverse complement strand
GTTTCAAACCACGTGAACATGAAGTAGCCCAACACCCCGTAGACAAGACCGATGCCGATTTCCGTGCCGAGGAGCGGGGCAATGTCACTGAAACTCGAACCAGCCGCCAGGGCGCGCGAAGCGGCGATCCCTCTCGTGAGGGGCAATATGTTCGAGACAGATTGCATCCATGCGGGCAGAGTCGAGATTTCCACATTCGCGCCGGAGAAGATCAACAGCGTGAAATAAACGAAGTTATTCACGAACATCACGTTTGCCGTGATCAGGCTCAGGCATCCCATCAACAGGCCGAGACCGCAGGTGCTGAAGGTGGTGATGAGGATGGTCAACCCAAGGGCTGGGAGGTCGGTGTGGGAGAGGTCCAGCCCCATGAGCAGGACGCCCCAGATCAACGCGATCACCACGCCGATTGCGCCGTCAATGACGTGCATGAACGCGCGCCCGAAGAAAATGACGAAGCGATTGGATGGCGTGCCGAAGAGGTAAGGCAGTGTGCCCGCGTCGCGGTCGCCGCCCACGCTCATGGTCACGCCGAAGATGCCGCTGATGGAGGCGATTTGAATCGCGTTGCCGATGACGTAGAAATCGGTGTTCTTTCCGTTGGAGGCATAAGCGCCGAGGAAGACGAAGAAAAACATCTGCGCCAGCGGCATGATGATCTTCGATGCCATGTACGTGACCGGCCTCAGCCATGCAAACAAGGCGCGGTAGGAAAGCAGGGTCCCCTGCCAAAAGAGATAGAGGTTTTTGCTGATCGTGTTCATCGTTTAATCCACATCCAGCGTCGCGTCCACACGCGCTTTGTACAACATCACCTTGAACAACTGGCTGGCGATGATCAAATCCACGACGCTGAAGACGGCCATCATGCCCCAGCAGAAAAGGATTTGATTGAGCGGCATCATCGCCGTGGACGTACCATGCAAAGCCAATGCCGCCCAATACGGCGGGAGCAGATAACTGACGGGAGTCGTCCAGCCCGGCAACAAGGCAATCGGGAAGAGGAATCCGCACATGATGTACACCGGGAATTCCATCGCGTTCTGCCATTGCTGGATACTGCGATACATGACGAAGACAGGGGCAATGGTCAACCCGAAGCAGATGAAGGCGAACATGCTCAAGATCAGGGTGGCAAAGAACAGAAGCGGCTGGGTGAGCGAAAGCGAGTAACCAAACAGCAGCGCCGCCAGTGTGTAGGAAGTCACCATCGAGAGCAGGGACTGAAAAACGTTCGCCAGGTTCTTCCCGAAGACGATCACATCGAACGGAGTCGGCACACCCACCAGCGTTTCGAGCGTGCCGATCCAGCGCTCCACATTGATGCTGTTGCCCGAAACAAACAACAGACTGCTCCACAAGCCCGTGAGGCCGCTCCCCACCACCACGAACATGGCATAATCGCCGCCCTTGTCGCGGAGGATGAACAGGGCCAGGACGGCGATAATCATTGGCTGGAAGATGATGGCAAACAAAATGAAGCCATCATTGAACTGCATCCGCAGGGACATCTCGGCAACGGTCAACACCGTGCGCCAGTAGCGAAAGAGATTGGCATAGTTCATGATTGGCCTCCAACCAGACGCACATAGGCGTCCTCCAAAGTCGGCTCGCGGACGATGACCCGCCCGATGCGCTGACCATCCAGCACCGACATCACATCCGGCACGGCCTCCGCGCCGCGTTTGGTTTGCACCAGGAGCATCTGCTTTTGCTCGCGATCCTCAACGGATAACGAATCCACGAAAGGCAGGGCGCGCAATTTTTCCAGCGCAGGTTCGGGCGCCCCGAAGGTCTCCACCTCCACCACCGAAAGGTCGCTGACATGACTCTTCAACCCGCCTGGCGTATCCAACGCGATGACCTTTCCCTTGTTGATGATGGCAATACGGTCGGAGAGCGCATCTGCCTCGAACATGTAATGCGTGGTGAGCAAAATGGTTTTCTTTTCCGATTGCAGGTTCAGGATGACGTTACGAAACTCACGCGCGCCCACCGGGTCGAGGCCGATAGTCGGTTCATCCAAAAACAAAATGTCGGGATCGTGCAGCAGAGTCCGCGCCACGTGCAAGCGCTGCTTCATGCCGCGCGAATAACCGCCCACACGTTCGTTACCGCGTCCCTGCAAACCGACCATTTCCAGCAAATACGGAATGCGCTTTTTGGAGACCGCAGGGTCCACGCCATACAGGCTTGCAAAATAACGCAGGTTGTCATCGCCGGACAAACGCCAGTACAACCCGCGCTCGCCGCCGAAGATAAACCCGATGCGCTTGCGCACTTCATTGGACTGCTTCACCACGTCAAACCCGGCCACCGCCGCCGAACCTCCTGTGGGAATCAACAACGTCGCCAGCATCTTCACGGTCGTCGTCTTCCCGGCGCCGTTCGGGCCGAGCAGGCCAAACAACTCTCCCGCCTGCACATCGAAGGAAATATCCTCCACGGCAATCACTTCCTTGATGGAACGGTTGAACACGCCGATCTGCGCGCGGTACACGCGGTTTAAATGATTCAACTCGATTGCGTTCATTCGATTCCTTTTCTTTATGGGGGTGATTATTAGAACAATTGTACAATAATTCAACCCGAATTTCAAACGCGATTGTTGTATACTTTCAACAGACAAAGGAGTTCCCTCTTGCCATGAGAACACGCTTGATCATTCTTCTTTCGATTCTGATCCTCGGCGCTTTGATCTTTTCATACGAAACAAACAAAGCCGAACCGACAAACGAAGTGGATGTGGATGCGCTTCGCACCGAGGCAGTTGCCACCTACGCTTCCTCCCTGACCGAGACACGGGTCGCTGTTCCAACCGCATCGCCAGCGCCGACAGAAAAATTCACCGCCACGCCCATCGTCCTGACCGCCACGCTCGAAACCCCTGCAACCGCCGATCCCTGCTATAACCTGATCTGGCTCGAAGATGTCACCATCCCGGACGGCACACAACTAAAACCGAATGAAGTCTTCACCAAAACGTGGCTCGTGCAAAACAACGGCGGATGCGCCTGGCCGCCCGGCTTCACCTTCCAAAACGTGGGCGGAGACTCGATGCGCGGCGACATCGTCGTGCTCGATGAGCCGATCCCCGTCGGTGCGAAGCGGGAGATTTCCGTTCAACTCGTCGTCCCCACCGGCCAAAACGGGCTGATCCAGAGTTCGTGGCGCATGGCCGATGCCAACGGAGTCTTCTTCGGCGATACGCTCTCGGTCAACATCATGGTTGGGAATATCCTCACCCCCACATCCACAACCAATCCGTGAGAGAGCGCTTCCAAATTCAGACCCTAAAGGTTTTGGAAACCTTTAGGGTCTTTGAATCTACATCATCAAAAATCGGCGCATTCACCGCGCCGATTTTTTTATTTGAAAGACAACCTACTACTGTAACCAGATGAACTTGTAGCGCAATTTGCTAAATTGCGTTCGGCAAATTGGCAATTTGCCCTACAACTTTAACTTGTTGAGGTACTACTTTCTGAAAAACACCCGCCCGATGAAATAGCCAATGGCAATAAAAAACACCCCTGGTGATACGCCGAGAAAAATGCTCCCCAGCGGACCCATCAGGCCGCCCATCACCATGCCAAACAACACAAATGGAATGCCAATGGCAAAGCCGACGAGGGTCGCGCGATAAGCGCCAACGCTTTCACAGCGGCGCAGGGCGGCGATCAACACCAGACCGATCAGGGCGCCGGCAATGAAAAAGAAAATGGTATCTGTGACCGGTGAATCGGTGTTCAGGCTGCCAAAGCGCAGGAGAAAGATCAATACCTGCAAAATGGGAAAGCCCAGGCCCGTTGCCAGCGCCCAGAGATAGGATGGTTTCTTGTCCATGATGTGGCTCCGTTAGATTCCCGCAATATTCAAGATGGAGGAGATTTCCGAAAGCATGGCCGTGAGGGTGGGATGCGATACCTCGAACTGCCCAATGGCCTCCCTCAAACGCCCCAGCATGGATTCGCGGTCGGTCTGATGGAGCAATTCGTTGATATCCTTTTCGATCCCGCGCAGGAGTTCCATGCCTTTTTCATCCACGCTGTCCAGGTTTTCCAGTTCGGCGTGGAGTTTCTCAAGCAGTTTTTCAAGTTCCTTGTTTTCCATGATGCACCTCTCGTCAAGATTTGAATTCTGTGAACTCTTGCCTGCCTCCATCTCAATTTTACAACGTTCCGGCGGAATGTGTCACTTCAATATCCCGGCATTTGCCTGTTCGATTTCCTCCATCACCTTTTTCACTTCGGCTTTCATTTCCGGGCTGGCGGAGGGGGTCATGGAAATGAATTTGATCATGTCACGTGCCTGACGCAAGAGGTCTTTCACGCTGGCAATGTATGAAAAATCGTAGCGCCCACCCTCTGTCGGGATGGGCAACTCTCTCGCCTGCTGAATCAGTTTTCGGGCGCGGACGATGCGTTCTGTCGCGGGGATGAGTTTCGCCATGTTTGCTCCTTCACAAAAAAGGACGCAGCCAGTCGCCGCGTCCAGGTTGACTTTATTTTTGTACCGCAAGATTCATCTTGCCCATGCGGGCGCAAAATGAATTTTGGGTAATGGGTCGGTGTGCATGATGATGTCAGTTGAGCGAGATAATATCTCGCTGCTACGTCATTTACACGAACCCACCACCGAATTTTGCGGTACGAATAAAAACTAATTTTGCGGCGGGACGAACGGCGCGCCGAGCGATTCGATGGCGACTTTGGTGATGTCGTTCGGGTCGAAGCGGACGGTGGCCGGCGCGCCCGGAGTAATCATGCCGATCTTCAAACGGCTGACGAACGTGGTGGTCACCGCCTGAAAGGATGGACGGTCTGCGGGATTCACCTGCAAAGTGAAACGCACCTGCGGATTATCGTTCATGGTGGCGCCGGTATCTTCCGCGTTGAGAATTACCGCGGGAGCCTGAATGCCGGTCTTGATGAGGCCGCTGTTCTGATTCATGTTTTTGAACATGCGGAACAGGAAAAAACCAGCCACACCCAAAGGGACGATGGTGGAAACACAAACACATAAAAAGACGACAACTGTGAGAAGGCCAGAACCGAGAATGCCGGGCAATTCCATGGGATAAACTCCTTTTCCAGGTGAAAGATTGCCCGGCATTATATCATTCGGCTTTTTAGTTACTCTCCCCCAAAGGTTGGGACGTTCCCATTACGGCTCCCACACGTAATGGACCGCGCCGAACAGATACGGCGCGCCGTTCACGTACTCGATCCTGATCAGCCACACCTTCCAATCCATCACGTTGGTCGGGGGCTTCGCAACCGAATAAAAGCGGATGTTGGTATTGGCATATTGCGCCACGTTGGTGTACGACTGCCCGTAGGACAGCGCATCGCAATTTAACTCGTAGGCCGAGTTGAGCACAT
>JBBIUO010000295.1:5057-5428 GCA_037440205.1 Chloroflexota bacterium | reverse complement strand
GATAAACCACATCAGCGCGCAGGGCTTCCCGCGCAAAATTCAACGCGGCTTGAATGCCTTCTTTCGTCAAGCGCGGGTGGGCTTTTAGTAATTGCGCGAATGATTCGCCTGCCGAAAGTTCTTCGAGAATCAAATCAACGGTAATGCGCGTTCCTGAGACGACAGGTTGTCCCATCATAATTTTTGGATTTGAAATGATAATTTGTTGTTCCATATCAATTTTCCTTTCTTCGTGTCCTTCGCGGTAAAAAAACTACCCCATCGGCATGTGATATTTCGCGGCATAGCGACCTGCATTACGCAACCGCGAAATCCGTATACTTCCGAATCTCAGGCTCCTTATAGCCAAGCACTATATGGTCTTTGGGAAT
>JBBIUO010000295.1:0-5039 GCA_037440205.1 Chloroflexota bacterium | reverse complement strand
ACCAGTTCGTTTGCCACGCCGTCTTCCGTGCCGTCGCGTTGGATCCACACTTTATCTTGCACAATATCAATGTGGATCAAACAGCCATGCACGCGCTTTGTCTTCTCCCAACCGACAGAGACAACCATATATCTATCGGCTTTTTCGTCGAACAACGCTTCGTTGTGAATATCACCATAGGTGTATTTGACGTCGGTATATTTTTGCAGGATATTTTGAACGATCGTTCGATAGGTGGTCAGGGTATCCATTTTACAACCTCCTCCGTTTCAGGGTTGAAAACGATGAGTTGAATACGTTTATTTTCGAGAAGGATGTTTCCAATCGGTTCCTCGAACACTTCCAGATACACCGCTTCTCGAATAGCCAGATATAAAACACGATCAGGTTCGACTTGGGAAAGAACATCGTGATAAAGAATATACTGCCCGACCGCGTTTTTCAAATCATCCACTTCGGACGGGCTGACGAAACTCTTGACTTCGACGGCGATTTTCTCACCTGCTTTTTCAGCCGCCAGCAGGCGTTCGGCACCCATGTCTATGAATAGGTCTTTGGGTCCCCATTTCAAAACCAACGGGTCATGGGTAATTCTCCAGCCGTTTTTGATGAGCGCTTTTTTGACGGTATCATGGTAGATGTCTTTTGCGGACATGAGCATTATTTCCGTGCGTTTGAATTATAACTTCGTGAGTCATCCCATCGGCATGTGATGTTTCGCCGCGTAGTGACCGGTGATGAAGTGATACAACTGCCGCTCCAAATCCGTCAGCAAACTGGACGCGCCGAAGCGGAATAGGTTCGGCATCAGCCACTCGTCGCCAAGCTCTTCCTTCATCAATGACTGCCACGCCATGGCCTGCTTCGCGGAACTGATTCCGCCTGCGGGTTTGAATCCGATTTTGTAGCCGTGACGTTCCTGATATTCACGAATGGCGCGCGTCATCACGAGACTGACTTCCAGCGTGGCGTTGACCGATTCCTTGCCTGTCGAAGTCTTGATAAAGTCCGAGCCTGCCATCATGGCGACGAGACTCGCTTGATAGACTTGCTTCAACGTTCCCAAGTCACCCGTTGCCAAAATCGTCTTCATGTGCGCGTCACCGCAGGCTTCGCGGAATTGTTTGAGTTCATCGTAGAGGGATTTCCAGTCGCCCGTCAGCACGTAGTTGCGGGCGATGACCACATCTATTTCTTTTGCGCCCGCTTCCACGGCTTGTTCGATCTCTTGGATTCTCTGTGGCAGCGGAGTCTGTCCGGCGGGGAAACCTGTCGCAACAGAGGCAACTGGAATGTTAGAGCCTTGAAGCGCGTGAACGGCATCCGCGACGCGATTGGGGTAAACACAGACCGCACCAACGGTCACCCGCTCGCCGTCAAGGCCAAGGCGTTCGAGCATATCGGGCGGATGGGTTGTCGAGCCTTCATGCACAGTCGGTGGACGCGTCCGGGCGTGTCGTCTCCGCCGAGGGTGGTCAGGTCAATGCAGGTGACGGCGCGTAACAGCCACGCGGCCTGCCATTCTTTTTTCACGGTGCGGCGGCCAGCGAGGGTGGCGATGCGCCGCTCCACCGCGCTCTTGTTGACGTGCGCGCCCATCACCCAGTCCAGGTCGAGAGGCGTGCCGGGGTTGCGATTGTTTTGGGAGGTCATGGAAACTCCAATTTCATTGTCTGACATGATTATACAGCCATTGGAAGAGTCAGAAACCCGGCTTCTGGCGGAAGCCGGTTTCTGAGGGGAAATAAAAATCCATTCGTTCAGAGGGTCACTTGGCCCAGACTTCGATCCATTCTCTGGCCTCTTGCACCGTGCGACAGACCCGCACCCGCAAGCCGCGCCGCACGGCAAGTTCCCGCGCGAAGTCCATCATGCCGGGGTCGTGCTCCGGGTTGGTGTCCACGTAGACGATCCAGCGCAGGATGCCGGGGATTTGTTTGACTTCCTTGATGACCTTGAAAATATCGAACATGCTCAGCCCCGATCCTTCCAGGTTTTCCTCGATCAGAACCGTGGCGTATTTCTGTTCCTCACATAGCTTGCCAACCTCCGCGAGGTAACTGGTCACGTTCTGAACCGTGTTCTTCCCCGTGACGATGACGTGCAGATAACCGGGCATTGGGTTGGTGGTCAATTGATACGACATGGGATTCCTGCGGGAGATTATACAGCAGGTGGAAGTAAAAATGAGTATACTTGCGCCATTACCGGCTGTAATAAAATTTTATTGGAGAGAAAAAATGAAAACTGTCGTCTTTATTCATGGGTTGTACATGACGCCCCTCTGCTGGGAGGATTGGGTCAAGCGTTTCGAGGCCAGAGGGTTTCGCGCCCTCGCCCCCGCCTACCCCGGCAGGGACAAGTCGGTGCAGGCGCTGCAAACGCCGGATGCCGCGTTGGGGAAACTGAATCTCACGGCCATCGTGGAGGACCTGGAAAACAGGATCAAGAAGTTGGATGAAAAGCCGATTCTGATCGGACACTCGATGGGCGCGCTCGTCACCCAGCTATTGCTCCACCGCGGACTCGCCTCCGCCGCCGTCGCGATTGATTCCGCTCCGCCAACAGGAGTCTTCACCACCACCTTTTCCTTCCTCAAAGCCAACTGGGGACACATCACGCCATTCGTGAATCAGAGTTCCCCCGTGCGAATGACCTTCGAGCGCTTCCAATACGCCTTCGTCAACGACATGCCGCTCGCGGAACAACGCGCCGCGTTCGAGCGATACGTCGTGCCCGAGTCGAGGCGCATCCCGCGCGAGTCGCTCTTCTCGGCGAAAATTGATTTCAAGAGACCGCACGCGCCGCTCCTCATCATCGCCGGTGGCGGCGACCACATCATTCCGCCTGATTTGAACCAGAAGAATTTCAAGAAGTACAAAGACAGTGGATCGGTCACAGACTTCAAGGAGTTCCCCGGGCGCAACCACTTCATCATCGGGCAGAAAGGCTGGGAGGAGGTGGCGGATTACTGCATCGAGTGGATCGCAAAACGAGGCTGATGGCAACGAAGCCCCGGCGCGCGGGTTGTATCAGTCAAACACTTTATCGTTAAAAGGAGACAAACATGGCACACGTGCTCGTTCGCATTACCGTGGAAGACGTCGCAAAATGGAAGTCCGTTTTTGAAGAGGCGGCCTCCATCCGCAAGAAGTTCGGCTCGATGGGCGTGCAGGCGCTCGGCAACGTGGACAAACCCAATGAGGTCCTGATCCTGGGCGAATACGCCGACGTGGCGCAGGCCCGCCAGTTGTTCCAATCGCAGGAACTCCGCGAGGCCATGCAGCGCGCGGGCGTCAAAGGCCCGCCTGAATTGACCTTCATGAACGAAGTGGTTAACCTGCCTGCATGATAGAAATTTAGTCTCTCCAACCCTCCGAGTTCCCGTCGGAGGGTTTGTCATACTCAGTATTTCACGAAAAGTCTCATAGTAGCGACTTCAGTCGCTTTTTTACCAGAACGACTAAAGTCGTTACTACGCTTTCGTGATCTACTGATACTTTGCCAGTCGCTGCGAACAAGGAATAAAATGTCTCTCCATCCCCCGGCTCCCGAAGAATATGCCCCTTTTTATGCCGACTACATCCAGCGCGCCACAGCCCGCGGGGATGTGATCGCCGCCCTGCTCCCGCAAATTGACGAGGTGAAGTCCGCGCTTGGAAATTTATCTGACGAACAGGCCCGCTTCAAACCTGGACCTGAGGAATGGTCCATCAAAGAAGTAGTTTCCCACCTGATAGATGCCGAGCGCGTCTTTTCCTACCGACTCCTGTGCATCTCCCGCAAGGACAAGACTCCGCTTCCCGGCTTCGAGCAGAATGACTACGTCCGCGAGTCGGATGCGGATGAGCTTCCGCTTGGCGACCTGCTCGCCGAGTTCGAATATCTCCGCCGGGCGAATGCGATTGCCATAAAAAACATGAGGGGAGAATCTGTCTCGCAAACGGGAACAGCCAGCGGGTCGGCAGTGACCGCGCGGGCGTTGATCTACATGCTCGTCGGTCACGTGGATCATCACATGGCGAGTCTGCGGGAGAAGTATCTGCCGGGGGTGAGGTAACTGTGGCGGAATAGTCTGGCGGTACACAACGTCGGCGCTGATTCTGCTTTTTGGGGCGTGGCAGGCGGCAGGTCAGGAATGAAGCGCGGGGGGTGAATCCACAAACTGATTTTCATAATTCCCTTGACATCCTAGAACAAGTGTTCTAAAATTTGGCCTACCTAATGAAACGGAGGTCGAAATGACTACGTACCGTCGTAATCTCGGAGATGGCCTGAAGACCATCTGGTACAACCTCATCCGCAACCGCAAATTCAACCGCGGCGCGGCCTGGGGCATGATGATCATCGGCGCATTGCTGTCGTTTGAGGTGTTCAACTTCAGCACCACGCAGTTTGCCCTGCGCGACATGCTTGGTGATCTCACTTTTGCCGGGTTCCGCTGGGCGACCATCCTTGCGGTGGCTTTCTGCGGAATTGACTTTGCCGGCATTGCGCGCATTTTCACGCCCGAACAGGGACGCGATGAACCTGCGGAGGTTTATTACTTGTTTGGCGCGTGGCTGCTCGCCGCAGGCTTCAACGCCACGCTGACCTGGTGGGGCGTTTCTGTGGCAGTGGCGAAAAATGCCGGCCTGCAATCCGGCGCGGTGCTCAACCCTGCATTCGTCATCAAGGCAGTGCCTGTTTTCGTGGCCGTGATGGTGTGGCTGGTGCGCGTGCTGATCATCGGCACGTTCTCGCTGGCGGGTGACCGCCTCTTCACCACCGACGAACAGCGCCCGACGCAATACCGGCCGCAATATCAATCGCAACAGCAAGCCCAGCGCCCGGCATACAACAACCCGCAACCGCGCCCGTCCTATCAAAGTTCACAGCGGCAATCCTACAACCAGCCGGTGAACGTGGGCGGTGTGCTGGTGATGCCGGGCGATGTGATCGTGGCGGATAACGAAGGGGTGGTGGTGGTGCCGCGGGCGAAAGCGGAAGCGGTGGCCGCCGCCGCGCAATGGTTCAACCACTTGCTCCTCAACCACCCG
>JBBIUO010000294.1:3358-5429 GCA_037440205.1 Chloroflexota bacterium | reverse complement strand
GACCTTGCCATCAAGGAAAAAGACCACGCCTCCAACAACTTCCTGCAATGGTTCGTGGCCGAGCAGGTGGAGGAGGTCTCCTCGATGGAAACCTACCTGCAAGTTGTCCAGCAGGCGGGCGAGAAAAACCTGCTGATGATGGAAGCCTACCTCAGCCACGGGGACTAAAGAAACAAAAAGACTTCGGAAGTCTGCGAGACTTCCGAAGTCTTTTCATCCGCGCGCAAGAGAGCGCACTTTACGCATATCACTGCCAAAGGAGAATTCATGGGAGACTATACCCGCACCACCCGCGAATGCACAATCGACTCGATGCGCCCGGACCTGAGCGCTGAATTACATGCGCATGTGGAAAAATATAATCTCGGCGATATTCTTTCCAAGCCGGTCATGTGCATCGAGACCACATCGGTGAAAGCAAAGAAGGGTCTCTTTGGAAAAGAGGAGACGAGTTATACCGGAGCAGTATTAGCCAAAGGCTGGCTGATCTGGACGACGATCACGCCGAAGGGACCGGCGGGCGTGCTATCGGCCCGGTTGAACCAGATCACCGTGCAGGATTACGCCCAATCCAGTTTCGGCAAAATGGTGCCGGACACAGGCTTGAATGTCAACGGCCTGTATACGGACACGCGCGAAGCGGGAAGCGCATTTATCGGTTTGGAAGAGAACGCGGCCGGGAAGAAATTCAAGGAGGCGGTCATCGCTGCGGTGCAGGAGGCATAGGCAGGATTTGTAAATCAAACGAGCCAGTCACATCAAAGACGACTGGCTCGTTATTTTTCGTTCCGAATATTATTTTGTCCCGCGCCGCTTTTCGAACTGGACTGCGATCCATCTCCAAACCAGCATCCCCAACGCGGCCGTCGCGCCGATGACCAGCGCAAAGACCGGCGGGACGTCGCTCTGCAGGATAAGTCCGCGCAGGATGACAGCGAGTTGGGCGGCGAAGAACCCGGTCAGGGCTGGACGCCAGAGCGGGCGCCCGGTTGGGGGTGAATCGTAGAGTCCCATCGCGGGGGCGAGGGAAAACCATCCCGTCAGATACGAAACGAACATCGTGGCCGCACGGGGGAGGTAGGAGGCGTCCGTCTCACCGTGGGAGATGAATCCGATCACGGTCAGGGCAAGCAAGGCGAGCGCATCTCCGAGGATCAGGAATTTTTTATTCATGTCACACCGCGTTGGAGATGATGAGGGCGATGCCCGCCAGCACCAGCGCCGAGACGAGGCTGAAGACGATGCCGGTCAGGAAACCTTTGAAGTGAAAGTAGTAATCCTTGTACCCGGCCATGCCTTCGGTGCCGGGCAGGAAGATGAATTTGGGCTGGAGGGTGTTGAAGATCAGCCAGTCGATGACGAGCAGGTCCCAGAGGTTGAAGGTGAAAACCTCCACGAAGACCAGAATGAAGAGGGTGAGGAAATTGAATTCCATGGGCGTGGAGCGTTTTAGCGCCACCATGGAATAACACAGCACGCCAAAGAGCGCGAAGAGGAACAACAGACTGAAGATGCGGCGCTGTCCGCGGGTTTTGGGATTCCGTTCCGCGCCGTAGGCTTTTTTCACGTCGGGCGGGTAATCGTTCTGCATGATCTCCACGTTGACGAAGACCGCGCCGAGGAGAACGACGGTAAAGAGGATGCTGAGAATCAGGCCGTAGATGAAACCGTGTTGTATCAGTAAACCAAAATCCATTTGAGGAAACTCCAATTTACAAAATCAGCACTTTACGAAAGCGCGTCGTCGGCGGTCGCTACCGCCGATTTGCGCGCTTCGCGAAGAACGCAAATTACGCAGGGTGTTCGGGATCTAATTGCAGTAAGGCGGCCAACGTTAGAGATCGTCTGCCTACGCTACTAGCGTAAAAGACGCTCTCCAGCGTCGGACTTTGCCATGCAAACTACTCGAACTCTTCCTTACGCAAGGCGGGGAACAACAGCACTTCGCGGATGGAGTGCTTGTCGAGCAGGAGCATGGCAAGACGGTCCACGCCCATGCCGAAGCCTCCGTTGGGAGGCATGCCATAACGCATGGCGCGCAGGTAATCCTCGTCCATGGGGTGTTTTTCCT
>JBBIUO010000294.1:0-3273 GCA_037440205.1 Chloroflexota bacterium | reverse complement strand
GGCGTTGCACAACTCGAACCCGGCCACGTACCCTTCGAAGCGTTCCACAGTCATCGCGTCACCGGGCATGGACTTGGCCAGCGGCGAGATGTCGCGCGGATAATTGTAGAGGAAGGTCGGCTGGATGAGGGTCGGCTCGAGGAATTCGCCCAGCAGGAAATCGATCATCTTGCCGCGCGTGGCCTTCGGGTCGGGGGTCTTATCCGGGTGTTTGGCGCGGATGGCCTGGAACAGATCCGCGGCGGTTTTGTGCGCGGAGATGTCCACGCCGCTGGTTTCGAGGATTCCCTGTCGCATTTCGAGTCGCTGCCACGGCGGGGTCAGGTCGATGTCATGATCCTTGTAGCGGATCTTCATCGTGCCGAGAACTTTTTGCGCGGTGAATGAGACCATCTGCTCGGTGAGTTCCATCACTTGCAGATAGTCGGCATAAGCCCAATAGAATTCCAATTGCGTGAATTCCGGGTTGTGCTTGAACGACACGCCCTCGTTGCGGAAGTCGCGGCCGATCTCGTAAACCTTTTCAAGGTTGCCCACCAGCAAGCGCTTGAGATACAACTCGAACGAAATGCGCAGGTACATGTCCTGGTCGAGTTCGTTGTGATGCGTCACGAAGGGACGCGCCGCCGCGCCGCCATAGATCGGCTGGAGGATGGGCGTCTCCACTTCGAGGAAGCCTTTGTCATCGAGAAATTCGCGCAGGGACTTGATGATCGCCGCGCGCTTGCGGAAGGTCTCGCGCACATCCGGGTTGACGGCCAGATCGTCGTAGCGCTGGCGGGCGCGCAGTTCGGGGTCATCGAGCGTGGCGTAGCGGACGACGGTGCCGTCCTCCTGCGTCACGTCCTTGTCGGCGGGCAGGGGGGTTATGGCTTTGGCAAGCAGTTTGAAGTCCAGGACTTGAAGCGAAGCCTCGCCCGCTTTCGTGCGCATCATCACGCCGCTCGCTTCGATGAAATCGCCGAGATCGAACATCTTGTTGAAGAGGTCGAGGCGGTCGCCCAACTCGTTCACGCGCAGGAAGAGTTGGATCTTGCCGGCGCCGTCTTCGATGTGGGCAAAGGTCAGTTTGCCTTTGGGGCGCGAGGAGCGGATGCGCCCGGCCAGCGTGACCTTCACCTCGCGGCCATCCTTTTCGGCGGCTTCAAATTCGGCAATGGCCTGCGCGCTGGTATGGGTCCGCGCGGCGCGGGTGGGATACGGCTCGATCCCCTCGGCGCGCAACTCACCAAGTTTTTGAAGGCGGATTTTTTCAAGGGAAGTATATTCCGGCATAACAACGAACCTTTCGGCATAAAAAAGCCCCGCGCAAATGCAATGCGCGGGGCTGCGGTTTCACGAAGCCCCTGTTACTTGACCTTGACGATCTTCACTTTGAAATGGCCGCCGGGCGCGTCCACGTGGACGGTCTCACCGGCTTTGTGGCCGAGGATGGCCTTGCCGATGGGCGACTCGTTCGAGATCTTGCCCTCGCGCGGGTTGGCCTCGGCCGCGCCCACGATGGTGAACGTCTCGACCGGATTGCCCTCCTCGTGGATGGTCACGGTCGAACCGACCTGGATCACGTCGCTCTTGTCGTTCCCCTCGATCACGCGCGCGGCGGCAAGGATCATCTCCAGTTCCTGGATGCGTCCTTCCACAAAGGCCTGCTCGTTCTTGGCAGCCTCGTATTCGGCGTTCTCGATCAGTTCGCCGCCTTCCATGGCCTCGTGCAGGCGGTCGGCAACTTCCTGGCGCTTCACAGTGCGCAGGTGTTCCAATTCATCCTGAAGTTTTTGAAAACCTTCTTTTGTCAGGAACGTTGTAGGCATAGGGTTTCCCTAAGATAAATTTGCATCTCCGAAGAGATGCATTGGTCCGCCCGTTAGGGCTCAAAAAACGGGCATACTATATCACGATTCCAAGTCACAATCAAGGATGGTTCAGACTTGTCTGCTCAAATTTCCAAAGGCGGATTCCCTCTGCCGCATAGGCTAGAATCGCGCCCAACAGTTGGTCCGCAGGCTCGAACAACGTGGATAGCTGGGACTGATACGCCGCAACCCCCTCCTGCCAGGCGGATACCCCCGCCTCCGACATTTGCCTGGTCTCAGCCTCCATCCCCCTCGCGGATTCTTCCAACTCCTCCGGGTGCTTCAAAAAATAGGGAATATCCGCAAGAAACAACCCCGGACGGCCCAGTCCCTCCACTGCCTTCCTCACAAGGGCGTGATCCACATGGCGGCCGATCGCCAACGGGCAAACCACCACATCGTCCGGTTGGAGGCGGGAGGCCAGCGCAGCGGCCATTTGATCGGGCAGGTCCGCGTCGGCGGGATGAGGCGGCACAAACACGCCCAATGGGTAAAGCCACTCCCCGTCCGGATTGCGGCGGTAGATGCAATCCAGAAAATCGAAGTGGACCGCTTTTGCCCCTACGATCGAAGCGGCTCGCATATCCTCTTCACGGCGCAAGCGGACTGTTTCTTCAACGGAGGAAAAACCCCATTGAAAGTGAAGATACTGGGCAAACGGGCTGGCCTCGTCTGTGGCCGGGAATCCACAACAGACCGTCCAGATCTCGACCGGAATCCCGGCATGGGTTTGATCGAAGATGAGTCCGCCCGCGGAGAGCACGGCATCATCCAAGTGGGGGGAAACATAGATCCATCGCATGGACGCGATTGTACCCGATGCAAATATCAATACTTACGAAAGCGCGTATGCGGCGGTCTCTGCCGCCAGATTTTCGCTAGAGAGCGAAAATTATGCAGCGGTTTCGTGATCCACCAAATATCAGAAGATTGCAATGAATCTGCGCCTGTTTCCATGTAAACTAAGGATGGAGATTCACATGGAAGAGCGACGTCATCTCTCCCGGAAATACCTGATCATTTATTCCCGCGTCTTCGAACGGACAATGGGAAAACTGCTCGGCTACCTGGCCGACTTGAGTCTCGAAGGCGCGATGATCATCAGCGAAGAAAAACTCCCTGTGGACAGGTTGATGTCTCTGCGCTTCGATCTGCCCGACATCAACGCCTTCGACAGCAACTCGCTCAACCTGAACGCCCGCGTGGCGCGCTGCGACCCCGATATCAGCCCGGGCTTTTACAACATCGGCTTCGAGTTCCAGGAAGTGAAAGAGGAACAAAAAGCCATTATCCTGAAGATGATGGACATGTACGAGTTTCGTCGTTGAACAAAGACCCGGCTTCTTGAAGAAGCCGGGTTATTTTTAAGTGACCGCTCGTATGTTTTTAGAAATCCATTTGCATAGTCGGCGTTCTCTTA
>JBBIUO010000293.1:0-5429 GCA_037440205.1 Chloroflexota bacterium | reverse complement strand
TCAACAGCAGTGGGCTGAACAAGGACTATGGTGATACCGCTCCCTGCAACAACGGCGTGGCAAATGATTGGGTCGCGGAATACAATGCGACGGTCAGTTTTGCGCCGGGTAATTATGTCTTCCAGGCTGAAAATGACAACGGTCTGAAGCTGTGGGTCAACGGGGAGAGCGTCCTCGACCGGAGCGGGAGTCAGTCCTTGTCTTATGTCTGCCCGGCCCGCGCTTTGACCGGAAGCGTGCCCATCCGCGTAATCCTGAACGAAGAGACCGGCAATGCGCTCGTCAAAATTTCATGGTCCACCGATGTCAACGTGTGTAACCTGCCGGGGAACTTCAATAAATCGAGCCCGACCAATGGGGCAACCGGCATCTCCGCCAGCCCAACCCTCAGTTGGACCGCCAGCGTCGACGCCACAGGATATGCCTATTGTGTGGACACAACGAATAACAACACCTGCGACACCGGCTGGCAGGATGCCGGTAATGTGACGAGTCAGCAGTTGAGCGGCCTGGCGGTTGACAAGACCTATTACTGGCACGTGCGTGCCCACAGCGCCGGTGGAGAGAAGTATTCCGATGCCGATACCTGGTGGTCGTTCACGACGCAGTCGCCAAACCTGCTCACCAACGGAGGTTTTGAGACCGGCACCACCCTTCCAAGTTCGTGGACGAAGGACGCCTTGACGATGGCGAACAGCACATTCGAGTGGAGCAGTGACTTTTTCCACTCGGGAGCCAGGAGCGTGCGAATCTCGAATAACACCGCCAACGATGCACGATGGACGCAAACCATCACCGTTCAAGCGAATACCGATTACAAGTTGTCCGGCTGGATCCTGACCAACGATGTGGCGCATTCAAGCGAGGTGAATGATGCCGGGGCGAACCTGTCCATTTTGGATGGCACCTTCAATCACTCGACCCCGTTGCTGTTTGGCGATAACCCCTGGACGTATGTATCCCTGATCTTCAATTCCGGCGCGAACACCCAGGTCACTGTGGCGGCGCGGGTTGGCATGTATACCGGCACCACAACAGGCACGGCATGGTTCGATGACTTGAAACTGGAACCGGCAACCGCCACGCCCACGTTTGGAGATGTGCCTCTCGATCATCCTCAATATATCTACATTCAGGCCTTATGGGATGCCGGCTACACCGCCGGATGCAGTACCGACCCGCTGATGTTCTGCCCGGATACGATTTTGGATCGCGCCCAATCCGCCGTGTTCATGCTTCGCGGACAACTTGGTTCGACGTACTCTCCTCCCCCTGCGCCGTGGAACACCTTCGCCGACGACTGGACCGGTTTCGAGTGGGCGGAGCCATGGGCCGAAGGCATGTGGCAGGAAGGACTGACCGCCGGCTGTCAAACCAGTCCGTTGATGTATTGCCCTGCGACTCAACTCCCGCGTGTGGAGGCGAGCGTCTTCGGCCTGCGTATGAAGTACGGTATGACTTACACTCCTCCGCCTGCCACCGGGACTCTTTTTGGAGATTTCCCTCCAACCGACCCAAGTTACTGGGGCATCGCGTGGGTGGAACAGGCCTACATTGACGGTCTGCTCCCGGCTTGCGGTACCGACACCGACACCGGCAAACCGTTGTTCTGCCCGTCGGAACTGGTCAACCGCGCCTGGGGCGCGTACCTGATCGTGCAGGCCAAGGACCTGCTTCCGGCCCCATGATGGTTTGACCATGTTGCAATTGACAGCCGCTCTTTCGATGAGCGGCTGTTTTTGATTATGACTTTGCGTTTTGGCGTTCTTAATGTATCATTACCCGACACAAATTTAGAGTCTAATCTGTGTTTTTAGAAAGGAACGAAGATGAAAAGAATAAAGCACTTATTGCCATTAATCGTCATTGCACTATTGCTTGCCGCAACACTTGGGAATTACTCCGGCGCAAGCGCCTCGCCGGCAGGCAGCCCGGCCCGGGCTGGGGGAAGCGCGAGCGTGGAAATCAGCGGAGTGACCACTCCATGTTCCACTTTGAAGCAGTGTGCCGGCATGTTGGTTCCCGGTGCCATCATGCACGTTTCAGGCGAATGGAACGAGTCTGTGGAAATCCTGGCCTCCGGCACGGCCGCCAATCCGATCACTATCGCCGGCTCGGGCGCGCTGATCAACACCTCGGATCACAGCGGCATTATCATCAGGGGCCAATACGTGAATGTTTCCGGGTTCGAAGTGACCGGTACGGATTCCTACGGCATTTACGTTTCCGGCCAGAATGATATTGTGGAAAATAACGTCCTGCACCATAATGTGGTCAGCAATGGCACCGGCGGAAATTGCGGTGGAACCTCGTGGGAAAGCGCCTTGAAAGTTGCGGTCGGCGCGGAGAATGTGATCGTGCGGGGAAATTCGATCTATGAAAACTGCGGCGAGGGAATTGCCGTCACCCGCGGCGTCAACACCCTGATCGAAAACAACACCGTTTGGGATAATTTCTCGATGAACATCTACACCGACAACTCGCCCTATGTGTTGATTCGGAATAATACCAGCACTTGCACGGGCATATATCTAAAGAACGGCGAACGGCCCATGGGCATCGGGCTCGGCGAGGAATCATATTCAGGATGGGGTTCTCAAAGGCACGATATTGTCGTGGCAAACAACTCCGTGAGCGGATGCGGCGTTGGGATAGGCCTGTTGTCATCCAACGTGGGTGGAACCCTGCTGAATGTGACCGTTTCCGGCAACACCGTGATAGATGGGACGATCCGCAGTATCAGCGTTCTCTCGAAAAAAAATGTAAATGTGCTGATCGAGAATAACCAGATTTACAACGAGATCTATGTCCCCTACCCCGATGGCGTCACCCTTCTCAACAACACCATTATCGGCTCCACACCCTCGATCTTTACCGATGTCCCTTCCACCTATTGGGCGGTCACATATATTGAAGCGTTGTACAACGCCGGCATCACCAGCGGATGCTCGACTTCCCCGCTGATGTACTGTCCTGCGGCATCTGTCACCCGCGCGCAAATGGCCGTCTTTTTATTGCGCGGCATTCATGGCAGTTCCTACGCGCCGCCCCCGGCCACCGGCGCCGTATTTGGCGACGTGTCAACGAGCACATTTGCCGCCGCGTGGATCGAACAACTGGCCGCCGAGGGAATTACCAGTGGATGCGGCTCCGGCAACTATTGCCCGGATGCCACTGTCACCCGCGCGCAAATGGCCATCTTCCTGCTCAGGAGCAAGTATGGCTCATCCTACGTTCCGCCTGTTGCCACCGGAATCTTTTCGGATGTGCCGGTGGGTTCCTTCGCGGCGGATTGGATCGAACAGCTTGCCGCAGAGGGGATCACCAGCGGATGCGGCGGCGGCAAATATTGTCCCAACTCAGCCGTCACGCGCGACCAGATGGCTGTTTTCCTCGTAAAGACCTTCAACCTGCTCTGACGAGGCCGTACCTGACACGGTTTGCATGTCCGCAAACCAATGGAGTCTTCGCCCGGCGTGAAGGCTCTATTTTATAATAAGGCTGATCTCAAAACCCGCATGGAAACCACATGAATATCCCACACTTCGATTATGGCGGGAATGGCGCGCCATTGCACTTCCTTCACGCCAACGGGTATCCGCCCGGATGCTACAACCCTTTGTTCGATCTCATCAAAAATCAATACCACCTTTTTGGGATGAAACTCCGCCCGCTGTGGCCCGATGCCAGCCCGCAGGACATCTCCGATTGGAAGCCCCTCTCCGGCGATTTA
The DNA here is from genome assembly GCA_037440205.1 of Chloroflexota bacterium. Classification (GTDB taxonomy): domain Bacteria; phylum Chloroflexota; class Anaerolineae; order Anaerolineales; family Villigracilaceae; genus Villigracilis. Next base: position 1,696 of record JBBIUO010000293.1, on the reverse strand, counting down.
CTTCGCTTCCTTTCCGACCGTGGGCCTGATCCCGTGATTGGGGTGGGTCATTCCATCGGAGGGATCGTCACCCTGCGCGCCGCACTGCGCGACCCGAAAAAATTCCGCGCAATCGTTTTGCTTGATCCCGTTCTTTTCGTGCCGTCGTTTTTGGCAGGGTGGAATATCGTCCGCGCGCTTGGGTTTGGAAACAGGCTTCATCCAAAGATCAACGGCGCGCTAAAACGCCGGCGCGAATTCGACGATTTGGAAACCGTCTTTCGCGGATACCGCACACGCGAGGTGTTCAAATACATGAGCGATCAAAGCCTGCGCGCGTACGTCGAAGGCATTACAAGGGAAAAACAAGGCGGAGGGTACGAGCTTTCATACTCCCCCGAATGGGAGGCGCACATCTACCTGACCGGCTTGAGGGATTTCGACCTCTGGCGTGATTTGCCCAAACTCGAGGTGCCGACTCTCATTCTCCGCGGCGCCGAGACGGATACATTTCTCGAAGGGGCGGCAATGCTCGTGAAACGGAAACAGCCCAACGTTAAGATCGAGGCGTTGCCCAAATCCACACACATCCTGCCGCTGGAACATCCACAGAAAGTGTTCGATATCATGCAGTCGTTTTTGCAGGGATTACCATCGCCGATCTCTCCCGCTCACTCTCTTTGAAGCATATCCAGGAAGGCCTCCACGATTTGCGGATCGAAGTCTGACCCGGAAAGAGACCGGATGTGCGCGATTGCCTTTTCCTTCGGCCACCCGGCGCGATGCGGACGATCCGAGGTGAGCGCGTCGTAGGCGTCAACGACGGCAAAGATGCGGGCCGTGAGGGGAATCTGCTCTCCTGCCAGTCCACGCGGATAGCCCGTGCCATCCCATTTTTCATGATGGCAATAGGGAATATCCAGGGCGGCCGATTTTAAATGGCGAATGGGCAGGAGCAGTTCGCGCGCGAGTTGCGGGTGTTTGCGCATGAGTTCCTGTTCCTCCCCGGTCAGCGCGCCTTCCTTCAACAGGACGGAGTCTGGAACGCCCATTTTGCCAATGTCATGCAGAAGCGCGCCGTAACGCACCTGGATGAGTTCCTTATCCGGGATCCTCGATGCGCGGGCAAGTTTCAGCGTTTTTTCCACCACCCAGCGGGTATGCCCCTCGGTCTCCCTGTCGCGCAGGTTGAGCGCGCGCGCCCAGCCTTCGATGGTGGCTTCGTATGCCTGTGATAATTCCATGTTGGAGGATTGCAAATCCTCGAAAAGTTTTGCGTTGTCAATGGCAATGGCGGCTTGTTCAGCCAGCGCGCCAAAGAACCCGAACCATTCATCGTCCCGCGCGGAGGCCGAGCGGTTGAATACCTCCAGAACGCCGACAACCCTGCCTTTTGCCACCAGCGGCCTGGCGTAATAGCTGACAAATCCCTCGCCTTTGAGAAGATGGGTGAGAAGCGGGTTGTCCGGCTCGTTCGCCAGGTCTGGGATCTGCACCATGCGCTGTTCAAGGGCCGCCCTGCCGGCGTAACTTTCTCCGAGTTTGACGCTGGCGGTCTGTGCCGCGCCGGTTCGAAAGCCAAGCCCGGCCTTGTATTCCAGCACGCCCAAAACAGGGTTGATGAGCAGGACAGCGGCGGCATCCACCTGCAGGAGGAAAACTGTTTGGCTCATGTATAAGGAGTGTGCAGGGAGATGGTAAACTTCCTGCATGGAAT
>JBBIUO010000292.1:0-5449 GCA_037440205.1 Chloroflexota bacterium | reverse complement strand
ACATGAGAAAGATGAAGCCAAGAGTACGCGCTCTCAAACTTGCAACAAAGGTCCGCAGGCGGTTGACGGATGAACTGGGACAGCCTGTCAAGGTCATTATGTTTGGTTCGCAGGCCCGGGGCGATGCGACAAAATATTCCGATATTGACCTGCTTGTGATCCTGCCTTCGGTGGATAGGGAAACGCGGAAACTGGTTTCCAACGTCGCATGGGAAATTGGCTTTGATGCGGGGAAAATCATCTCGACATTTCCCACGACCAGAAGCGAAATGAAATATTACGCAATTTCGCCCTTTTATAAGGCCATAAGGAAAGAGGGAATTCGCGCATGAACGAAGATCGCCTCGACAAACAGTCGTTGATACGATACCGCCTCGATCAGGCCAGGGAGGTTCTGACGGATGCGCACGCCTTGTATGACATTGGGCGCACCCCGATCAGCATTGTCAATCGCGCGTATTACTCCATGTTTTATGCCGTGCTTGCTTTAATGGTCTCCATAGGCAAAAGCGCTTCAAAACACCAGGGAGCGCTGTCCTTCTTTGACGAATATTTCATAAAGCAAAATGTGTTTCCCAAAGAGATGAGCAGGTTAATTCACGACGCTTTTGAATCCAGGCAGGAGGGCGACTATCGTGAATCGGCAAAAATAGACCGGGAGACGGCGCGCGAGATTCTGCAATCTGCCGATACGTTTCTCGAATTGGTGGAAAAGAAATTACTCGCCTGAAACAGGGACTGCACAAAAACGATTTCATCATGGCCGCAAAGACGGATGTGTTATTCGGGTAATTATCAGTACTTCACGAAAGCGCGTAATTGGCGTTCTCTAACGCCTAATTTGCGCCAGAGAGCGCAAACTACGCGAGGTTTTCGTGATCTACTGATTATTGCTTATCCACCGCCTGCAAAACATTCCACGCGAAATCGTGGGTGGACTGCAAAATTTGTTTGTCAATGAACTCGATTCGATCCGACATTTGATGCCAGTGGGAAACGGCCACCTCTGGATTTGGAAACGCCGAAGAGACGGTAATGGCGATCAAGCCGCGCTTTGTGATGGGGAGGGCGTCGGTGTAGGCTTCTCCTTTGGCTTCGATCGCTTCGACGGACGCCTGCCTCGACAGTTGAATGGCTTTCGGGTGGGTTTTGTGTTTGAGAATTAAACCGTCTTCTGTGACGGTTTTTATTTTCCCCGCGCCGACCTCGTCAAGAATGACGTAGACCGCGTCCCTGCCAAGCGACTCGGCGTGACGATTCAAGTAGGCGATGATGCCATACGCGCCCGTCTCTTCGCAATCGGTGAAGACAAAGTTAACGGCGGTCTGCTCCAGCGGCTCTTGTCGGATACGCTCGGCCAGTGACAGGATGACTCCGGCCCCGGAGGCGTTGTCGTTGGCGCCCGGCGAAAAGGGAGTAAATTCCGCGGAGACGACCAGTGCCAGAACAAAAATCTGCGCAGGCCCCAAAAGCAGACCAGACCAGCGTAACCAAACCCAGCTTGTTAAACTGCCAAGCCCAAATATCAATGCGCCGAGGACCATGCTGAGAAAGGCCCCGGTCACGGAAAGGCCGAAAGCCTTTTGCCATGTCCTGGTGGAATAAAAAATGGGCGTGCGGTGCGAGTCGAGATGGGCGCACAGAATCACCTGACGTGTGGCGGGTCTCTTGGGAGAAACTGTCCCGGTGAGATTCTGTGTCTCTTTGAGGGGGACCAGCCAACGGGTCCAGTTCGAAGCGAATTCACTTTCGGCGAACATCGCCCAGACGCCGAGCAGATTCAAGATCGCGGCGAATGTCAAAGCGATTCGGTTTTCCACAAATAAAACCGAAAGAGTGCCAGCCAGCGCAACCGCGAAGGCGAGCGCGAAGGGCAGGTAGGTGGACGGCGCGCCTTTGAAGGGCTCGAATTCGACGCGGGACACGCCCGCCTCGCGCATTTTCTCGCGGACGTACTCCGCCGCGCGGCGCTGTTCCGCCCTGCAACTGCCGCGCCCGCCGATGGTTTCGGATAAATGGCGAATGTGTTCGTAGGCGATTTGGGCGTGGGACATGGGCGGCTCCGGGGGTGGATTTATTTTACGCGAGATACTTCGACTACGTCAGGCCGGATGTTATAATCGTCAAGGAGAAAGAGGTAATCCATGTTAATTGCTTACATTCAAAGCGCCATGCGGCTGGCGGAATATGAAATCCTTGAGGACAGGCAGTATTACGGGGAAATTCCCGGTTTCGACGGAGTTTGGGCGCAGGCGCAAAATCTGGAGGCCTGCCGCGAAGAATTGCAAAGCGCGCTGGAAGACTGGCTGATATTGGGCTTGCGAATGGGGCATAAGTTGCCTGTGGTGGATGGAATTCAACTTGTTCCAGCAGAGGCTTAAGACATGCCCTCCTTCGCTCCCATCAAACGCAAAGACTTCATCAAGGCTCTGAAGGGCACAGGATTTGAAGGCCCTTTTGCTGGCGGCAAACATGAATTTCTGATCAAAGGGGAATTGCGGCTTATTCTTCCCAATCCGCATCAAAGCGAGATTGGTAAAGACCTGCTTGTTCGTCTATTGCGTCAGGCGCGTATCAGCCGCGAGGAATGGGAAAAGTTGTAGAAGAACAATTTCATCATGACGGCGAAAACGGATGAGACGTTTGGGTAACCGAATAGCCGTGTGTCTTCTTTGAAGGACAAGTTGGGAGATTCTGCGATGCCAAAGAAAACCGCAAAACAAAAAACAGACAAAACAACCGCCAACAGCAATGCAGGCTACTACAACGCCGATCTCTCGCGCGTGGAGAAAATACTCGCGGAAATTCTGTCCTTATTTCGCGAATCGCAGACCCGCATCGAGATTGGCGGGGATGTTCGTGAATCTGTCCTGATACAGGGAAGCCATAACAACATTCAAATTTCACGCGGCGATATTGATCTGCTCGGCACGCTTCAATTGCGCGCCGACCCGACTCTCCGTGAGAAGATATACCTCACTCGCCTGCTTTTGAGCGAATTGCACGCCCCCTGGGAACACCTTTACGTGCCGCTCTCCGGCAGGATGGATGTGCGCAGGGTTTTGGAAAATTTGCCCGTAAAATATTCCGAATTGATTGTGCCGATGGAAGGAGAGGGACAGGCAACCACGCGGCGCTTGCCCAATATCATGCAGGCAGTGGAAACTCATCCTGCGTTCATTATCCTTGGCGACCCGGGCGCGGGAAAGACAACCACACAACAGAAAATCGCCTTTGATACCGCCAGGAAATTGCTCGAAGACATCCCGGGGTACACCCCGTTGTTTGTGAGTTTAAGCGAACAGCGCGAACAGGACCCGTATGGGTTTTTACAAACAGAATGGGAACGGCGCGTTGGCACCCCGTTCAAGGATGCGCTGGACGAAGGAAGAATTTTATTCCTGCTGGACGGCGTGAATGAATTGCCGCGCGAGAATCGACCCGAGCGCCTGAAGGCATGGCGCGTTTTTCATCAAAATTATCACGGCAGGAACAAGTTCATCTTCAGCGGGCGGCGATTGGATTACGAAAGCGAATTGGAATTGCCGCGCGTGTTTGTGAACCCTCTTGAGAGGGAGCAAATTGTTGACTTTCTCAAACGCCACCAGGCGGAGGGGCTTGTAAACCTTCTGGAGGACGCTTCCAGCCGGTTGATGGAAATGGCGGATAACCCGCTCAATCTGCTGGTATTGACCATCGCCTACAAAAGCAACCCGAACCAGAATTTTGAAAACCGCGGCAGGCTGTTCCAGTTTTTTACGCAGAATTTATTCGCAATCGAAAACAAGGAACACCCGGTTGGAATGCCAATTGACGCGATGAAGTTCGCCCTGTCTCAAATGGCGTTTACCATGCAGGAACAGGGCGAGGGATTAACCTTCGAACACGAAACTGCCCGAAAAGCGGTTCCTGAAACTGTGTCTGTGGACGGTGAAACCGTCCACATGGAGGCCTCCCGCCTGTTCGCGTTCGGGCGCGGCGCGACCGTGCTCGATCCCGCGAAAAAACCCGATGTGAAATTCCGCCATCACGTATTGCAGGAATATTTTGCCTCGCTGGAATTACTACGCCGCTTTTCCCTGCATGAAGATCTCGGCCGCTTGTGGCGCGCAAAACGCGCCAAAGACGAAATGCCCGCCGCCGAAGTGAAGGAATGGGACGCCCTGCCCGAACCGCCCGCCACAGGCTGGGAAGTGACCACGATTTTGGCCTGCGGGCTGAGCCGCGATGCGCAGAAACTAATTGAAGCCATCCGTTTGCATAATCCCGCGCTGGCTGGACGTTGTTTGGACGAAGCCGGTATCGAATGCGGGGATTGGGATGTGCGCAAGCGCGTTCAGGCGGACCTGCTGGCCGGCCTTTACAACCCTGAACTTCACCTGCGAACCCGTTTGCAGGCGGGCTTTGTTTTGGGCCGCATTGACGACCCGCGCTTCGCGCCGCAGGAGATCAACGGCGTAAAAGTAATTTTGCCGCAGACGGTGAATGTGCCGTCTGGAAGATATTTGATCGGCAGTAAAGAGGGCGAAGAAGATGCTTTTGAAAATGAGTATCCGCAACACTCGATTGAACTACGCGCCTTCTCCATCGGCAAATGGAGCGTGACCAATGCAGAGTTTGCCTGCTTCAAGGACGCGGGCGGATACGAAAACGAAAAATACTGGCGGGGCGATCTGGCAAAACGCTGGTTGAAAGGGGAGGAGGTGAGTGGAGGGCAATTAAAATCCTATATTGATGTATGGAAAATTCTGAAAGACCTTGATAATGTTCGGGAAACGCTCGAGCAGGCCAAAACCTTCACGCCTGATTCCATTGATTTCTACGAGACCATTGCAAAAATGAATGAGGAAGAACTGAAGGAATACCTTGGAAAAGGACTTTCTCAAAAATCACGCTCACAGCCTGAATATTGGAATGACCGTGAAAGAAATAATCCATCGCAACCTGTAGTCGGTATTACCTGGTTCGAAGCCAACGCCTACTGCGCCTGGCTTTCGGATGTTACAGGAAAGCCATATCGCCTGCCCACCGAGGTGGAATGGGAAGCCGCCGCGCGAGGCTTGCCTGATAAGCCCTTGCTTGGGAAAATGACTGCCCGCAAATACCCCTGGGGGGACGAATGGGATAAGGAAAAAGCCAACAGCATCGAGGGGCGCGTACTTAAGCCTTCGCCGGTTGGGGCGTATGCCGCCGCAGGCGCGGCGGGACCCTTTGGCGCGGAGGATCAGGCAGGCAACGTTTGGGATTGGACAAGCAGTTTGTATTTGCCCTACCCCTACAATGCGGAAAAAAGCGAGCAGGAAGAGTCAGACGCCGAACGCGTCGTTCGCGGCGGCTCCTGGTACCACTATTATAGGTTTGTCCGCTGTGCGTTTCGCAGCAGGGGCGTGCCTGATGACTTCTTCAATATTGTCGGGTTTCGTTTCGTTTCCCCTGGCTCTGATAGTTC
>JBBIUO010000291.1:1774-5464 GCA_037440205.1 Chloroflexota bacterium | reverse complement strand
GGATGATATCAAAAATCAGCATCAGGCTGAGTACCATGATGACGCTGTAGACGGAAAATCCGAGTGCGGCAGGCGCGTCGGGGTAACTGCTCATCGAAATGACAATCACCTGCGAGACTCCCGTCAGGCCGAAGATGATCTCGATGACGAATATCCCGGTCACAATGCTGGCCGCGGAGAGCGCCATGGCCGTCAATGATGGAGCGAGGATGGCGCGCAGGGCATGCCGCCAGATAAGTTTTGATTCTTTTACGCCGCGTGCGCGCGCCGCGATGATGTATTCCTTGCTGCGTTCGTTCAGGATCGTTGCGCGGGTGATTCGTCCCAGCGTGGCCCAGTGGTAAATGGACAGGGTGAATACCGGCATGACCAGATGGCGCAACGCAGTGATGAGAATATCGAAGCGTCTGTTGAGCAGACTGTCAACGGTCAATGCGCCGGTGTATTCCACAAAGCCCGAACGCATCATCTCTAATTCGGTTGCCACGTCTATTTTGCCCGGGGCAAGCCAGTCCAATTTGATGTAGAAGATGGCAATCAGGATCATCGAAAGGATAAAGGCAGGCGTGGATGTCCCCAAAAAGGCGAGTCCGCGAAAGCCGCCATCGAAAACACCTCCGGGCCGCCAGCCGGAGAACAGTCCGCTGGCAAGGCCGAGGGGAATCAACAAGAGCAAGGAATAAATCGCCAGTTCCAGCGTGACCGGCGTTCGGTGAATCAAGGCGGGAAGGACCTGGTCGTTCAGCGTCGGGCTGTATCCCCATGATCCCTTGAGCAGGGATTGCGCCCAATAAAAATATTGAACCAGATAAGGTTCCCTGAGATGGTTGTCCACGATAATGTTTTCGATGAATTGCTCGGATGCCCGCTCCCCGCCTTTGCCCGGCGGCAGGTACAGGCGCGCCCGCGCTTCGGGCGGTGTCAGCATCACCCCCGCATACAACAGCATGGTGATGACGATCAGGGAAACGACTGCGGAAAAGAGTCGGCGGATGAGAAATTGCAGGATGGGTGGCATGGTGACGTTGATTAACCTACGCGGGGGTAAAAATACATCAAAAAGTATGATTTTGCCCCCTACCGTAGAACTGTTTTTTTGTCGGCGGTTGCGCCCCAGCCGCCGTCCCCGGCGCAGGGAGGAGTTGCCGATGCTTTTGCGCCATACCCGTTTCTCAGCAATTCCCAGTATGTCATTGCGAGGATGCTCTTCCCGAAGCAATCTCCTCCTGAAATCGGGGGGTTGCTTCGCTTCGCTCGCAACGACACGCTGCGCGTCATATAGGGAATTGCTGCCTGTTTCTTCTCAATTTTTCATAAGAGTGTATAATGGGCGCAATGAACTTGAACCCGAACCCGTCCCCTCGAACACCGTTTGGTAAATCCTCCAGGTCTGGCTAGGTTCGATTCGATGCGCCCAAACGGCTCCCAGACCTGGTGAGCCGTTTTTATTTGCTGGAAGATGGACTGTTGATAATGGACGATAAGAGAATAACCATCAAAGAACTCACGGAAAAAATGCACCAGCTGGTCAAGTCCAAGGGCTGGTACGAGAAGGACAGCAAGCGTCCGCAGACTCCGCGCAACCTGGCGGTATCCCTTTCGATCGAAGCGGCTGAGATTTTGGAGCATTTCCAATTCGCCGACGAGATCAGGGACAGGGAGGAACTTGGAAGCGAACTGGCGGATGTGACCCTGTATCTTTTGCAACTGGCCTCGGTTTCTGGAATCGATTTGGAAGAGGCAGTTTTGAAGAAGATCGAAGTGAATAAAACAAGACAATGGGATGTTGAAAAATGAACGTAACAGTATTTGGCGGCGCACAACCGAAGGAAGGCTCTGCGGCTTACGAAGAAGCCCGCGAACTTGGCGCGCTTCTCGCCCGGCGCGGACATGCCGTATTGACCGGCGGCTACATAGGCACGATGGAAGCCGTCTCGCGCGGCGCGCATGAAAACGGCGGACACGTCATTGGCGTGACGTGCGAAGATATCGAACTCTGGCGCAAGGTGAAACCGAATCAATGGGTGAAAGAGGAAAGACGAAAGAAAACATTGATGGATCGCCTGACGGCCCTGATCGAAGACTGCGATGCGGCCATGGCCCTCCCCGGCGGCGCCGGCACATTGACCGAAATCTCCTTGATGTGGAATTTGATGATCGTGGAGTCCCTGTCTCCCAGGCCTATGATACTGATCGGGCGGGGTTGGCAGTCCACGTTCGATCAGTTCTTCACTGAATTTGAAAGTTACATGCCCATCCGTCAACGCGAGTTGTTATACTTTGCAGAAGACGTGAAAACTGCCGTGAAAAAACTCGAAAACTCGTAGTAACGACTTAAGTCGTTACTACACAAATTACACAGAGGAAAAATGGCCGAAGAAAAATTACCAACCCGTGCGGAAGATTTTGCAGAATGGTACAACCAGCTCGTCGTCCGGGCAGATATGGCAGATTATGCTCCGGTGCGCGGATGTATGGTCGTCAAACCCTACGGCTGGGCGCTGTGGGAAAACATCACATCCTGGCTGGACAGGGAATTCAAGGCAACCGGACACGTCAACGCCGCTTTCCCCACGTTGATCCCGCTTTCTTTCTTTGAAAAGGAAAAGGAACACGTGGAAGGATTCGCTCCCGAGCTGGCAGTCGTCACGCACGGCGGCGGCGAAGAACTCGAAGAAAAACTGGCGGTTCGTCCCACGTCGGAAACCATCATTGGGCACATGTATGCCAAGTGGATCAAATCGTGGCGCGACCTGCCCATCCTCATCGTGCAATGGGGTTCTGTTTTGCGCTGGGAATTGCGCACGAAACTGTTCCTTCGCACTGCCGAGTTCTACTGGCACGAAGGTCACACCGCCCACGCCACCGCAGAGGAAGCCAAAGAGGAGATGTATCGCATCCTCGATATTTACGAACGCTTCTGTTTCGAGGAGGCCGCCATCCCTGTCATCAAAGGCACAAAGAGCGAGACCGAAAAATTTGCAGGCGCGCACACCACCACCTCCATCGAAGCAATGATGTGGGACAAGCGCGCGCTTCAATCCGGCACCTCCCATTATTTCAGCACGAACTTTTCGAAGGCGTTCGACATCCAATTCGTTGACACCAACAACACCCTTCAATATTGCGAAACAACCTCCTGGGCAATTTCCTCCCGCATCATCGGTGCGATCATCATGGTGCATGGCGACGATCAAGGCCTCGTATTTCCTCCCCGCCTCGCGCCCATTCAGGCGGTCATCGTGCCTATTTTCAAGAACGACGCCGAGAAGGCAAAAGTGATGGAAGTTGCCGACCACATCTTCAAGGAACTCAAAGCCGCTGGCATCCGAATCAAAATGGACGACCGCGATAACGTCAGCAGTGGATTCAAATTTAACGATTGGGAGATGCGCGGCGTCCCCGTCCGCGTGGAGATCGGCCCCAAGGATGTCGAAAAGGGGACGGTTGCCCTTGCCCGCCGAGACAAACCCGGCAAGGAAGGCAAATCCTTCGTCCAGCAATCGCATCTTGACTCAACTGTGAGCGGGTTGCTGACCGAGATTCAGGATTCGCTCCTCAAGCGCGCCACCGAATTCCGCGACGCCAACATCCACGACGCGAAAACCTACGATGAACTCAGGGAAATCGTCAAAGATAGTTGGGCGTTTTCCTACTGGTGCGAATCGCGGGAATGCGAAACCAAGGTCA
>JBBIUO010000291.1:0-1753 GCA_037440205.1 Chloroflexota bacterium | reverse complement strand
ACAAAAGCCACCACCCGCAACATCCCGTTCAACCAGCCCGACGTGGAAGGAACCTGCGTCGTCTGCGGCAGGCCTTCCAAACGAAAAGTATATTTCGCAAGAGCGTACTAAAGTTATGAGTTACACGTTACGAGTTACACATCCCGTGATTCGTAACGTGTAACTTGTATCTCCATTCGTCAATCAACAACTGAAAATCAAAAATCACCAATCGTAAATCGTCAATCTGAAATCGTAAATTGACTCATGCCCGCCATAGACCTCGCCCGTCTCCGCAAGCAAGCCAATCGCCTGGCAGATTTCTTCTTTCTGCCGAGCGAGTTCATGAAGCATCTGCGCGAGATACTCGATTTCTATGTCAACTACACCTTGCGGACAAAAGAAAACGTAGCCCCCGGCTCCAACCTGAAAACCTACCGTACGCCGCCCGCCGTCCTCACGCAGATTGAAAATGAACTTCGTGCGGTGGCGGAGGCCAATCCCGAATTTGCCCTTGAACTTGCCGACATGATGTGGGACGAAGGCGCGCTCGAAACATGCCTGCTCGCGGCATTTTTGCTTGGCAGGATTCCCCCGCAGGAGGAGCGTCTGCTTCCGCGTCTCACCGCATGGACCCAGCAAGTCCGCGACCCGGACGTTCGCTCGGCATTGCTTTCCACCAGCCTCACGCGCATGAGGAAGGAAACACCGACGCAATTCTTCACGCTTATCCGCGAGTATTTGCATCCCGCGCGCATGCGCACCTGGTCGAACGGAATTCAGGCGTTGATTCCCATGATCGCAGATACAGCCAACGCTAACCTTCCCCCGATCTTCGACATCGTTGAACCCATCATCGAAGAAGCGCCATCCACATTGCAGAATGATCTCGCAGAATTAATCGTGAGTCTTTATCGCGCTTCCGCAAATGAGACAACCTTCATGCTCAAGCACGTCCTCGAGAACACACAAAACCCGATGACCGTGATCACCCTGCGCCGCATCTCGTCGTCGTTTCCGCCGCCGCTTCAATCCTCCTTGCGCGAGCATCTGCGTCCCCAACCCATATCGAAACCTCAGGTTGAAGAAGCCGTCGCCGATGATTTCATCGTCGAAGAAGCGCCTGTAGCGGAGGTTGTAAAAAAGCCCCGCAGAAAAAGTACGCCGCGCAAACCAAAGGAAGAATCCGCAAGCGCCGACAAAAAGACCGTGACCAGAAAAAAGGAAGTGACGAGCGATGGATAACTCAAAAATCATCTATCTGCACGGCCTCGAAAGCACCAGCCAAAGCGGCAAAGCCCGTCAGTTCGCGCAATTGTTCCCCGGCATGGTCACGCCCGATTTCACCGGCTCGCTCGACGAACGCATGGAACAACTTTATCCCATCCTCGGCGATAAAAACGACTGGACGATCATCGGTTCTTCCTTTGGCGGGTTGATGGGGACGATTTTCACCTGCAAGCATCCGACTCAGGTACGGAAATTGATCCTGCTTGCGCCGGCCCTGCTTCGCGATCATTTCGGTTCTTATCTTGACCTTGAACCTGTTTCTGTTCCAACAGTCATCGTCCACGGGACAGAGGATGACGTCGTGCCGCTCGAACCTGTCCGCGAAGTGGCGCAAGACTTGTTCAAAAACCTGACCTACCACATTGTCAACGACGGTCACCGCCTGCACAAGGCATTCGAGGAATTGGATTGGGGAAAGATCCTTGTATAAAGGTATAATCAGTAGATCACGAAAACCTCGCGTAGTTTGCGCTCTCTGGCGCAA
>JBBIUO010000290.1:5245-5476 GCA_037440205.1 Chloroflexota bacterium | reverse complement strand
AGACCTGCACGATGATGCGGTCGCCGTTGCGGATGACGCCGGGGTCGATGGGGCAGGTATCTTCGTTCGGGTCGGGGTCAACGCCTGAAATGGGAATCTGATTCCCGTTCTCGTCCACGCCGCGGTCATAGGTGATGTTGATCTCGTCGAACTCGATGATGAACCCCGATTGATTGGCGACATCCCGAATGCCGTCGCAGTCTTGATAAAAAGCGAGGTCGTTGACTTCGC
>JBBIUO010000290.1:0-5165 GCA_037440205.1 Chloroflexota bacterium | reverse complement strand
CCCGACCTCGATCAACCCGTAGAGGATCAAAAGCAAAATCGGCAGGGCAAGCATGAATTCCACCATGGCCTGCGCGCGGGCTTTCCTGTTTTTTCTTCGGGAAAAAAGTTTCATGGGACAGCCTTAATGGTTTCAAATCATCCGGGTACGATCATCTCGATAAACCTGGGAAAATAGACGATCAAAAATGCGCTGACGATGAAGTAGGGCCCGTAGGGGATGAACATCATCATGACGTTTTGTTGATATCTTTTGCTGATGACCAGCCAGGCGATGATCAACAAACTGAAAAAGCCGCCGAGCAAAACGCCCATCAAAAGGCCGAGCCAGATCAACGGCCAACCGAGGATGAGGCCGAGAATGGTGATGAGAATGACATCTCCCGCGCCGAGGGCTTCCTCGTCATCGGGTTCCTTTCCGGCGGCGACGAGTCGTTTTGTTCGCATTCTCGCAAAAAGCACGCCGAAATAATAAAGCGCGATCATGATCAGGAAGCCGCCCAGTCCTCCTGCCAGGGTGGGTTGAATGCCATGGGCAACGGTACCAACTCCAAGTCCAAGCAATGAACCGAAAATGCTGGTGGGGTGAAGGATCAGCCGGTGCTCCAGATCAATCACAAAAACCATTCCAAAGTAAATGAGCAAAACAAGTCCAGGCAGGTATCCAATTTTTAGCGGCGGGTTGATCCATGTATAAATGCTGATGGCAAGGATCGCAAATTGCACAACCCAGGGGCGGGGATTGCGGGCATGCCCGTTGGGACAGGCTTTAAAAAGAAAATAATCCTGCCACGGGAATGGCGCGTTGCAGTGCGGGCATGCTGGTTGACTGAAACGGCGTGTGAGCGGCAGGACATCGGCAAAATAGTTTACAAGCCATCCGGCCAGCCATCCGAACAGTACGGATACTATTATTTCTGCTGACATGCACAATGATTATAATTCCAATTGAATGGGACGTGCAAAAGAGCATTTGGTGTAAGTGAATTGTAATGTTCATGACGAATTGCAGAAAGCCACCTTTCAATTTTGAAGGCGATATAAGGAGATTTTTAAATGGAAGAATTTGTAATCGAAGGCGGGCATCCGCTTTGGGGCGAGGTCACTCCTTCGGGGAATAAAAATGCGGCGCTGCCGTTGCTCGCCGCGTGCCTGCTCACCTCGGAGCCGGTGACCTTGCGAAATGTGCCGCAGATACGCGATGTGCAGGCCATGCGGAGATTGATCGAAAGTCTTGGCGCCGTTGTGGAGGAACTGGATTCCAACACCTGGCGAATCACGACGAAGGAACTCATCGCTTCACACCTTGACCCGGACCTGTGCCGGCGAATCCGGGCATCGATCTTGATCGCGGGCCCGGTCGTGGCGCGCGCCGGCACCTTGCGTTTGCCTCCTCCCGGCGGGGACGTGATCGGGCGCCGCCGGTTGGACACACACATTCTGGCGTTGCGCGCGCTCGGCGCAAAAGTGACCTATGATCGCGTCTTTGAATTCGAGGCCGGCCAATTGCACGGGGCGGATATTCTTCTCGATGAGGCCAGCGTCACTGCAACGGAAAACGCGATCATGGCGGCCGTGCTTGCCAAAGGCGTGACGCAAATCCGCAATGCGGCATCGGAACCGCATGTTCAGGAGTTGTGTCAGTTTTTGAATATTCTCGGGGCAAAGATCGAGGGAATTGGATCGAACACCCTGCACATCACCGGCGTATCTCAACTCAGTGGCGGCGAATTTACCATCGGCCCCGACTTATTGGAGGTGGTCAGTTACATCGGCGCGGCGGTCGTCACACGCGGGGAGATCCGCATCCACAACGCCGGCGTTCAACATCTTGAAATGGTGGGACAGGTCTTTCATCGTTTGGGAGTCCACTGGAAGGTGGATGCAGGCGATTTGATCGTGCCGGCCGAGCAATCGCTCACGATCGCCTCCGATTTGGACGGGGCAGTGCCGGAGATCAAAACAAACGTCTGGCCGGCCTTCCCAACCGATCTGATGAGCATCGCCATCACCGTCGCCACACAGGCTTCCGGCTCCGTGCTTTTTCATGATTGGATGTTTTCCGGGCGAATGTATTTTACGGATAAACTCGTCGGCATGGGGGCGCGCATCATTTTGTGCGATCCGTACCGGGTATTAATTCAGGGTCCAACTCCGCTGTACAGTGAAAAACTGGAGAGTCCCGACATCCGCGCTGGGATGGCGCTGTTGCTTGCCGCCCTCGCCGCCAAAGGGACTTCCAAGATTCGCAACATCGTTCAAATCGAACGCGGCTACGAAAAGGTGGACGAAAAACTTCGTTTGCTCGGCGCGAAAATAACCCGCGAATCGGAATGACGGATCCGTTCCCGCCATATTGAGAAATTGAACGCGCCCCGGAAATCTCCGGGGCGCGTTGTTGCCATTGTTTGAATTCCCAAACCACAGCAAATTACGGGCTCTTCATGCTCATGCTGTCTTTGCCGACCTTCAAAATTCCGAGGTCTTCACAACCCTGCCCCAGCACCCAGGAGCCGGAAGATGTGCTCTGTCCATTTTTCAGATTGACCCATGCGTAGCCCCACCAGGATCCAACAGGCAGGTCCACGAACTTCTTTTCGTTGATGCCCATATTAAAGGACATGGCTCCGCATTGACCAAACGAGTTCGGCGTCCATAAATTCAATGAGATTGGAGAAAGCGTGCCGCCGCTCTCGTTTTCGATGCGGATCCTGCACGTCTTACCGGCCTCGGCGAAATCAATCGGTCCCAGACAGCTGTTGGCGCCGGAAGCGGAGGTCGGAGTGGGAAGGACAAGTGTAGGAACCGGTGACAGTTCCAAAAGGGGCGGCGGGGTAAAGGTTGGCAGAGAAGTGGGGCTGGGAATTTCTGTGGGCGGGAGCGACGTATTTGTCGGAATAGCCATCTGTGTCGCGGCGACCATCGTCCATGCGGCGGCTACGGCTGTGCCTTCCACGTCTGCAGGCGCCATGGTGGGTGTGCCCTGCGCGCCGCAGGCCGTCAACAAAACGGAAAGCGCCAGCAGGATGGGTAAAATTCTTTTCAACATTTTTTCTCCATTTTATTTTTTGTTTAAAACAACTTGCTCGGTACCTTCGCCATTGGAAGGGGCGAAAGCGTTTTTATAATTTTGACTTTATCCCAACCCGATCCTTGTAGATCGTCATGGTCAGGCTCTGGTCGGTTCCCAAAACAAACTCGCCGACGAGTTTGTTCCCGCCGACCCACACCACATAAACATATTCGCCGGATGGCGCATCTGTTTCAACTCTGCGTCCCACGGGATATTCGATGATCGTCACATAACCGTCTTTTGTGGTGCATTGCAAAGACACATACACCTCAGCCCTCGATTCGTTGACCATGGTGATATACCCTGACGGCAAATTAGGCGGCATTGTACCATAGTACTGCGGGTGAAGCGTCTCGGTGGGCGTGGCGCTGATCGCGGGATTTGGTGTAATGGTAGACGTGCCGGGTGTTCCTGGTGTTCCGGCGATGAAGGTTCCCGCCGTCACTGTACCTGTGCCAAGCGTGGCGGTCAACGTCAACAGGATGGGGTTTTGCGTTTCTGTTGGGGTGGGCTGAGTCGGAGTGCTGGTATCGGCCATTACAACAGGTGTGTTGGTGGGTGCGAGTGTGGGAGAGGGCAGGGCGTCCAGCGTTTGCTGTGAAAGGATCGCCGCAGTCGCTTCGAGATTTGGGGGAACAGGACTGGGCGATTGATTTTGTTGAAAGGGAGCGGGCAAACATGCGCTCAATGTCAGACCAAGCGCGGCGAGCAAAAAATATATTTTTTTCATGGCCCGTCTCCCTGTTTCTCTCTTTAATTCTTGCTGACTACATCCATGAACTGCGCCACCACATCGCGTAACATGCGCTCCGGCAATGCGCCAACCTGGCGATGCACCACCTTGCCGCCGGAAATGAACAGCAATGTGGGGATTCCCTGAATGCCGAACTTCTGCATCCATTGCGGATGTTCATCGGTGTTGATCTTCGCAACAATCAACCTGCCTTCCTGTTCCTTTGCCAGTTTTTCGAGCGTCGGCGCGATCATCTTGCACGGGTTGCACCACGGCGCCCAAAAATCCACGATCACCGGAAGGGTTGATTGCATGACAACTTTTTCGAAGGCTTCATCTGTAACATGAATGGGTTCTGAAGACATTGTTTCTTTTTATTCCTTTCCATCTTTCTTTTTTCGGTAGTGGTATAGAAGTAAGTGATGTAGCGCAAGATACTA
Source organism: Chloroflexota bacterium (assembly GCA_037440205.1). GTDB lineage: Bacteria > Chloroflexota > Anaerolineae > Anaerolineales > Villigracilaceae > Villigracilis. Next base: position 920 of record JBBIUO010000290.1, on the reverse strand, counting down.
TCTTGCGCTACGGACAAAATCACTTCAATTTGCCCATTACCCTTTTTTCGTCACATAGAGACAAAAAAGTATAACATAAAATCCCTGATGCAAACTCCGTAGGGTATAATCGCCGCTCATGGAAAACCTTTTCTCGCGATGGAGAGAAAGCCTCTCGCGCACAAGCAAAGCCGCATTCGGCCAGATCGCATCCATCCTTGGAACCTCCGAGATCACGAACGAAACATGGGATGACCTGGAAGCGCTTTTGATTCAAGCCGATTTGGGATTGGAGACCACCTCCTCCGTTTTGGATTCACTCAAACGCTTCGCGCGGACCGAGGGCCTGGTTCGCGCGAATGAGCTTTTTGCCGCCCTTCGGCAGGAACTACGCATGCGCCTGACAATGCCGCCTGCTCTAGCATTGGATCATAAACCATCCGTTGTTCTTGTTGTGGGTGTGAATGGTTCCGGCAAAACCACGACCATCGCCAAACTCGCATCGCGCTTCGATGCCGAAGGAAAAAAGATTTTGCTCGGAGCGGCAGACACGTTCCGTGCCGCAGCGGTGGATCAACTCCAGGTTTGGGGTGACAGGCTCGGGGTCGAAGTGATCGCGGGCGCTTTTGAGTCCGATCCCGGTGCGGTGGCGTTCAATGCCGTTCAGGCCGGAGTCGCCCGGGACGTGGACATCATCCTGATAGATACAGCAGGACGCCTGCACACAAGATTTAATCTGATGGAAGAATTGAAAAAAGTGAATCGCGTGGTGGGCAAGGCTCTGCCGGGCGCGCCGCATCAGGTGTGGCTGGTGCTGGATGCGACCACCGGGCAGAATGCCCTGCAACAGGCGCGTTCATTTAAAGAGGCCGTGCAGGTGACCGGCGTGATCCTTTCCAAATTGGATTCGTCTGCGCGCGGCGGCATGGCATTTGCCATCC
>JBBIUO010000289.1:5295-5508 GCA_037440205.1 Chloroflexota bacterium | reverse complement strand
CAGGTTTCCACATGCACGGTGACGATATCCGCGCCCGCTTTGACGAAATCAGCGATGTATCGTTCGGGTTTCTCGATCATCAAATGCACATCCAGCCATGCGCCGGTTTCCTCGCGCAGTGGACGCAGTGCATTTACGATCAGCGGCCCGATGGTGATGTTGGGGACGAAATGCCCGTCCATCACGTCAATGTGAATCCAATCTGCCCCGGCG
>JBBIUO010000289.1:0-5280 GCA_037440205.1 Chloroflexota bacterium | reverse complement strand
TCTTCGAGGCGGGCAAAATTTGCGGCAAGGATGGATGGAGCGAGTTTAACCATGTTGTTCGTCTTTTGTTTCATAAAGTTGCTCCCTGTGCCGTCCCCGGCGCAGGAGTTTTCCAGGAACGCGCCGCCGGGGACGGCGGCTTGAGCCTAGCTATGTTGCTCCGTCCGGGTTTCGCCGGTGTAATCAATCTGGCTGAACTGCATCAGTTTACCCAGTTGGTGAATCGCGCGGACGTAGCGAATCGTTCCCGAACGCGCGCGCATCACCAGGCTTTCGGTGGTCACGCCGTCGCGTTGAAAATCCACGCCATGCAGGAGAGCGCCGTCGGTGACTCCTGTTGCGGCGAAGAACACATCGTCAGATTTGCACAGATCAGCCCCGGTTAAGATTTGAAGCGCGCGCTTTCCCATCGCAGATTGGACTCGATTCATTTCGTCATCGCTTTGCGGCGCGCGGCGGATTTGAATCCCGCCATCCACCGCCTTGACAGCGCACGCGGCCAGCACCGCCTCGGAGGCGCGACCGATGCTCATCATCACGTCCACGCCGGTGCCGGGCATGGCCGCCAGCATCGCGCCAACGATAAACCCGCCGGAGTTGACCTTCACATGCGCGCCTGTTTCGTTCAATTCATGAATCAATTTTTCGTGGCGGGGTTTGTCCAGCACGAAGACGCTCAAATCTTTTACTTTGCATTTCAAGGCTTCAGCAATGCGTTCCAAATTTTCGGCGGGATTGAGATTCAAATCAATCGCATCGCGGGCTTGCGCGCCGACCACAATTTCATCCACATAAATGCTTGGGCCGGGATCCCACATGCTCCAGCGTTCGGCAAGCGCGGCAAGGGCGAGCGTGTTGGGACGCCCAAGCGAACGGATGGGCGCGCCTTCGATTGGGTCAACGGCCACGTCCACCGCGGGCGGATGACCCGTGCCGACCATTTCGCCGTGAAAAAGAATCGGCGTGCTGTGCTTTTCGCCTTCACCAACCACGATGACGCCGTCCATGTCAATCGTTTGCAAAACAAGCCGCATGGCGTTTGATGCGGCGGCATTGGCAGAATCAAATTTTCCCAAATCGCGGTGACGCGCGGCCACGAGCGCGGCGGCTTCGGTGGCTCGCACCAGTTCGAGCGATAAATTTCGTTGCGGTCTTTCTGGCATGGTTTTCTCCTTGATTGAGACCCTAAAGGTTTCTAAAGCCTGTTGGGTATTCCTGCATGTTTTACTCACTCACCACATTTAACGCAAAGGCGCGAAGGCGCAAAGGAAATGAACTTTGCGTCTCTGCGGCCTGGCGTTAAGATTCATGACGGGAATTCTTTCCATGTATAAGGTGAGTTATTCATTAACCTGCGCGGAACCGGGCATGGGCGCGTATTTCATTCCCTTGCGTTGACTGCTGTGCCCGTGCGCCACGCGCTCTTTTGGATGAATAAAATGACTTGCATGACCCACCGCCAGCGTTGCCTGACCGAATCCATACGCGATCAGATTCATGCTGATTCCATCCTGCGGCTGGGCAATATCACCGACGGCATACACGCCGGGCATTGAAGTCTCTGCCTGACGATTCACCGAAACCTTGCGCCCATCCAAATTGAGTCCCCAATTGTTGATCGGCCCAAGGTCTGCGCGGAAACCGATGCAAACCAAAACATCGTCCACATCAAGCGAGCGCTCATCACCCGTGACATGATTTCGGATCACCGCGTTTTTCACCACGTCGTCCCCTGAAACGCAAACCAATTCACTTTGCGTTTGCACATTCACCTGCGAATCGTACAACGCAATCACACTGCGCTGGTGCGCCTCGAAATAATCGAAGCGATGGATCAACGTCACCTCGCTGGCCCAGTTGCGAAGTTCCAGCGACCAATCCACCGCCGTATCGCCGCCGCCGATCACCAGCAAGCGTCGCCCCAAGAATTTCTCGCGTTCGCGCACCACATACGAAACGCCCTTCCCCTCGAATTCCGCCGCGCCCGCCACGTTGAGTCGGTTCGGCTGAAATGCGCCGATGCCCGCCGCAATGATCGCGGTCTTGCTGGCATACGCGCCTTCGGTTGTCGTCAATTTCAAATGCCCCGGCTCGAGCATTTCCAAACTTTCCACGCGCTCGTTGAATTTAAAATCCGCGCCAAATTGCGCCGCCTGCTTGTAAAGTTCCGTCACCAAATCGCGCCCCAAAATTGCGGGGAAGCCGCCCACATCGTAAATATATTTTTCAGGGTACAGCGCCGTGATCTGACCGCCCGGCCGCGGCAGCGCTTCGAGCACCAGCGTTTTGAGATTCCGCATCCCGGCATAGAACGCGGCGAACAGACCAACAGGCCCCGCGCCGATCACTGTGACATCATATTCGTCGCTCATTGTTTGATTGAATCCTCGCATCTTTCCGCGCCGACAACTGATTCGCCCAAATGGACATTATCTCCGCCGAAAGTTGATTCTGCTACCCTTCCTGCTCAAGCCGCCGTCCCCGGCGTGGATTGCAATCGACTCAAAGCGGCCACCGGCGGCGCCATGGGAATCTGCGAGATGTTGGCGTACTTGCGTAACAGATGGTAGGTGATCAACAACTGCGTAAGCGCCAGCGGATGACTATGCTTCACTTCGGTGCGATCCTGGTAATCGCCAAATTGATCCTCCCGCACGGGACGCAGATCGGGCAGGTGTTGCCAGATCGCTTCTTCGAGCCGTATGGCATTCTTTGCAGTCACATTCCCGGCGATTTCCAGAAAGTCGACCGGGCGGCCGCCATCCCGTCCAAGCTGGAGCCGGATATCGGTCGAGGCCTGATGCGTTCCGTCAATCAAATAACTCAGGTCCGGGTGCGGAATCGTCGGGCGCAAAACAAGTTGCGCGTCGAGATTCGGCCCGGCATTCTCCGGCGCGACACCTTCATCTGGATGAAAACGCACCACAATATCGGCATGTTCGCGCTGCGGTCGAATGAATTGAAGCGTATCGGCCTCGCGCTTTTTCATCTCGGCCCGCACCTGCTCGGCGGTGTATCCGCGTTTGCTGGTATCGCGCTTGATCTTCCACGCCGTCCGCAGATCTTCCGGTGGATCGAGAAAAACCTTCACGTCGTAAAACTGGCGCATGATGGCGGAGTGAAACCCGAGCAAGCCCTCCACGATCACAAACTCGCGCGGACGAACATATTCCGGGCGGATGAGGGAGCCGGTGGCGTGATCGTAAACCGGCTTGAGGAAGGGCTGTCCGTAATGCAGGCGTTCGAGGTGGAGTTCCAACACGTCGAGATAATTGCAATCGGGATGCAGGGGCGTGATGCCCAACTCGGCGCGTTCCTTGCGGTCGTACTTGTGATAATCATCCGTGCAAACCACAGTGACGCGATCCTCGCCGAGGATTCGCATCAGACCATTGGTAAGCGTGCTTTTTCCTGCGGCGCTATCCCCTACGATGGCAAGGATGATGGGACGATGTTTGTTCATAAGATCACCTTTTTGGCTTTATGCGTAGGATGCGCTCTCTTGCGCATCCAGCGACGTTACACCTGCCCTGGCGGGCGGTGCCAGGGGAGAACGTCGCCTGCGCCATTTTGAGGCTTGTGCGCAACAAAACTCATCACCTGCGATTGCCGCGCGTTGTCATAACTGGTGACGCGGATGTAGCAATTCGGATTGGCCTTCTTGCAGGCTTCGATCTCGGACATGATCTCGTCAACGCTGTGCATGTTGAACAACGGCAGTCGCCACCAATCCCAAAAAGCAAGGGACGGATTCGGCTGCGAGGTGTATTCGATGCCGATCACCCAATTGTTTTTCAAAAAATATTGAACCTGCTTTTCGATCTGTTCGTTGGTAAAAGTGGGGAGATAGGAAAAGGTTTCTGTTTTCATGGGTTGCTCCTTGGGGGAGGTATGCAGGTACACAAGTACACAGGTATACAGGTTCCATGTTTCCGTGTTTCCTTGTCTACTTGTCTACTTGTTTACCTGTCTACTTGTCTACTTGTTTACCTGTCTACGTATTTACGCATCTACGCGGATTTCTCCAGCGCATCCACCGATTCATACTCGAAGGCGATTCCCTTCCAGGTTTCCATCGCGGCGCGGAGTTCACCGCTATGTTTGGCGGCGGACTTGAGAATATCCGTCCCTTCGGCGAGCAGGTTGCGGCCTTCATTGCGGGCCTGGATCACAGCCTCCAACGCGACGCGGTTGGCTGTCGCTCCCGCCGCGCTTCCCCAGGGATGACCCACCGTCCCGCCGCCGAATTGCAAAATGACATCATCGCCAAAAATGGAAACGAGTTCGGGCATGTTCCACACGTGAATCCCTCCCGAAGCCACCGGGAACATGGCCGGCATGGAAAGCCAGGGCTGGTCGAAGTGATGACCGGGACAATGCTCCGCTTTGGCAACATCGGTGATGCGCATCATTTCGTTGATGCCGATGGTGGAGGCGCGGTCACCTTCGAGTTTGCCGACCACCGTGCCATTGTGCAAATGATCCGCGCCGACGATGCGGCACCACTTGGCAAGCACCCGCCAGTGGACGCCGTGATTCTGCTGACGGTCCATTACCGAGTGCATGGCGCGATGCGCGTGGAGCAATATGCCATTATTGCGGCACCATTTGGAAAGCGAGGCAAAGGCGGTAAAGCCAGCCACCAAATAATCAATCATGATGATGCGCGAGCCAAGTTCCTTCGCAAGTTCGGCGCGGCGGATCATCTCCTCCGTGTCACCGGCAGTGACGTTTAGATAATGCCCCTTGCGCTCGCCGGTCTCGGCTTCGGCTTGCTTGACGGCATCCATCACAAATTCAAAACGGTCACGCCAGCGCATGAAGGGCTGGGAGGTGATGTTCTCATCATCTTTGGTAAAGTCCAGTCCGCCGCGCAGGGCTTCGTAAACGAGTCGTCCGTAATTTTTTGCCGAGAGACCCAGCTTGGGTTTCATCGTCGCGCCGAGAAGCGGACGACCATATTTGTCAAGTTTGTCGCGCTCCACTTGAATTCCGTGCGGAGGACCCATGAAGGTCTTTAGCAAGGCGGGCGGGAAGTAAAGATCCTCCAAACGCAAAGCACGCAACGGCTTGAACCCAAATACATTGCCCACAATGGACGACATCAAATTTGGAAGCGAACCTTCCTCGAAGAGATCGAGCGGATAGGCGATGTAGGCCATCATCTGGTCGGGATGACCCGGCACGGATTTCATTTCATACGTCCGCGCGGAGTAACGTGACCCATCCACGAGATAGTCAGACCAGACGGTCGTCCACGTGGAGAAGGAGGATTCAGCC
>JBBIUO010000288.1:4250-5529 GCA_037440205.1 Chloroflexota bacterium | reverse complement strand
GTTTTACTTCACGCTATATGTTATTTCCCAGGGGCCTTCAACCGTGTCGGTTAATGCTCCAACAATTAACTGGCTCGCCTCGTCGTCGGTCATATCCTTCGGTTTGCCGGTAATCGAGAAGCCAACGCCCTGCTTTCCAATGTCGCAAGTGAAAGCAAAATCGGGATGATTCACTTGCAATTCCTTTTCAGCCTGTATGCACATTTCTTCTGTCAGAAATTCAGGCAGGGATGTTTCCAGTTTTTCGACAACTATTTTTACTTCTTCAATCCCGCCCGGCACCTCTGCTGGAAAGCCAAATTCATAACAGCGGTAGGAGTTTTGATACGTCTCCGGGTTTTTGGCGTTAGCCAATGTTACTACGTCCGCAGGTATGCGTTCCTTTTCAATTTCCACATAGGCATAGGGCAGCCAATCCCCGTTATCTGGCAGGTCAATGCAAATTGTCGGTTCCACCCTCGAAGATTCAACGTTAACCGACATGAGGGAAACGGTTACTTCGTTGGCAGAGACGGATTGGATTGGCGACTGCCGAGTAGGATCTACGCCGGCCCTGGCCAGCATGATTGGTAACAGGGCAATGATCAGAAATGCCGTCAACACCATTAACACCGTCCTGGGTGATGCTTTGATTGATTTGTATTTCATTTGGCACCTCATTATTTATTTTGTATCTAAGCGCATCCAAAGGCTGTTGTGGCATCGTAAGCGCCGCCAACCGGCCCCTGTTTTCCGCGCCCACATAGGACGGTGGAGCCATCATACATGGCCGTCCAAATGTAGACATATATACTGCTTGAGTAGGAGGTTATCAGCGTAGTCTGGTTCGATTGATATAACTGCGCCAGAAGTTTGCGAACGGCGCCTGGCGCCTCATTGGTTACTCGCGTCCAATTTGAATTACAGGCTGGCGCGTATCTCAAATCCATTCGGACAGTGCCTGATGTCGCCGTTTTCCACTTGGCTACTGCTGTGTATGTTCCACTTGCAGTAGCGCATCCTGATGTATTGGGGTCTACATAGTTACATCCGCTTCCCGAACATAACAGTAGCGGAGCGGCTAATGCCGAATTGAGAGGCGTTAACAACACGGCAATTGCAAGTACTGTAACTATTATTCTATTGTAGATTTTCATGTTTTCTCTCCATGGTGTTTTTTTACTTTAATTGGCTCTCAAAAGTGGAAAGTCGTTATTTGCCATTTTCACCTCCTTGCAGGATGGAATACGAGATGATTATGGCATCACTGCTATTTCTCATCAATTACGGAAATCCCCAC
>JBBIUO010000288.1:0-4230 GCA_037440205.1 Chloroflexota bacterium | reverse complement strand
CTTCGAGCCTCGATTTGACGCCCAGTTTTCTGTAGATGTTCGTCAAATGCTTCTCCACCGTATTGGTTGTTATATCGAGCGAAGCGGCAATGGCCGGGTTATCCGCGCCTTCGGTCAGTTTTTGCAGGATTTCCTTCTCCCGGTCTGACAGGCTTTCCCATTTATTGCCAACCTCCTCCTTCCAGCGGCGCGCCCGTTCGATCTGCTCCTCATCGAAGAAAATTTCACCCCGCGCGGCGCGGCGAATGGCGGAGATTAACTGTCCCGCCCGCAGTTTCTTATCCAGGTAGCCCGATACGCCCGCATCCATCATGTTGGACAGGTACACATCGCGGTCGTGACCGGTCAACACAAGCGTGCTGGTCTCCGGGTAATTTGTCCGCACCCATTTTTCAAGTTCCGCCGGGGAGAGGTTGGGCATCTTTAAATCCAACAGCAGGATTTGAGGGCGAAGGTCAGCGACCAATTGTTTGACTTCGTCTCCATCCTTCGCCTCGCCAACGACCTCGAAATCGGGTGCTTTTTCCAAAATGGCACGGATGCCCTGGCGGGCCAGTTGATGGTCATCTGCAAGAACGATGGATATTGGGGTACAGGCTGGCATAAATTCTCCTTGGTGCAGGTTGGTTTTTGACAGGCGTTATTTTATGGATGCCCAGGCTTCAAAACAGGCTTCAAACCGTCAGGTTTATTGCCCCATTTCTACGGGGAATTAATCTTAACTCAAAAAAATCATGGTAAATATGAATGGAAATGGCTGTGACAAATCAACTGCTCACCCATCTCATTTTTTTATACGGGGAAGATACTGCCGTGCGTCTTCTCGAACGGACACAAAACTTGCCGAATGAATATCGTTCACGAATCAAACCGCACAATGGCACATTGACCGAACGCGATTCCATCCTCATCACCTACGGCGACCAGGTTCAAACGCAAGCTCGCCCTGAGCAAAGCCGAAGGGACGAAAAGCCATTGCAAACGCTCAAAAAGTTTTGCGAAAAATATTTAACCGATGTCGTCAGCGGGATTCATATCCTGCCATTTTATCCCTGGACATCCGATGATGGCTTTTCCGTTGTGGACTACCGCCAGGTTGACCCCGCCCTCGGCACATGGGATGATGTCTCGTCCATGCAAAACTTCCGCCTGATGTTCGACGGTATCATCAACCACATTTCATCGCAGAGTGAATGGTTTCAGAAATTTTTGCAGGACGATCCGCGTTACCGCAATTATTTCATCACGATCACAGGCGAGCCGAATCTTTCGCAGGTGGCGCGTCCGCGTGCGTTGCCGTTGCTCACGCCGTTTCAAACTTCCGCAGGCGAGAAAAAAGTTTGGACGACGTTCAGCGACGATCAGATAGACCTCAACTTCAAAAATCCCGAAGTCCTCTTGGAAATTCTCGATATCCTTTTGCTTTACGCCGAACGCGGCGCAGACTTCATCCGCCTCGATGCGATTGCCTATCTTTGGAAGGAAATCGGCACGACTTGCATTCATCTTCCGCAAACGCACCACGTCATTCAATTCCTGCGTGCCGCATTAAACGAAGCCGCTCCGCACATTCATCTCGTCACCGAGACCAACGTGCCGCACGCCGATAACATTTCCTATTTTGGCGATGGCGCGAACGAAGCGCAACTCGTTTATAACTTTGCCCTGCCGCCGTTGACTTTGCATGCCTTCCATACCGGCGATGCGCGCATCTTATCCGATTGGGCAAAGACTTTGACTCTGCCCTCCGACAAAACGACCTTCTTCAACTTCCTCGCCTCCCACGACGGGGTGGGCCTGAATCCTGCACGAGGGATATTATCGGACGCTGACATAGACTCTCTGGTAAACAAAACGCTCGCCCACGGCGGACTCATCTCGTACAAACAGGACGCGGATGGAACGCAAAGCCCCTATGAAATGAACATCAATTATTTCGATGCGCTCTCCAACCCATCCTTGCTCCCCTCGCCGGGGACGGCGAGGGGAGCAAATTTGGAAACTTTAGACCTGCAAGTCAACCGCTTCATCGCCACGCAAGCCATCATGCTTTCGCTTGTCGGCGTGCCGGGCATTTACTTTCACAGTCTCTTCGGCTCGCGCGGATGGATGGAAGGCGTCAAGCAGACAGGCCGCAACCGCACGATCAACCGCGAGAAATTACAATTCGAGCAATTGCAGAACGAACTTGCCGATGAAAACTCTTTGCGCTCAAAAGTTTTCACGAAATACAATCAATTGCTGAAAGCGAGAAGCAGTTCGCCCGCATTTGACCCGCATGGCAAACAAACCGTTTTGGATTTGCATCCCTCCCTCTTTGCAATCGAGCGGATTTCGCCCGATGAAAAATTCCGCGTTTTATGCTTGCACAACGTAAGCGCGGAAACGATTATCATTAAAATGGAATATATTATCCCGCAGCGCAGCGGCGTGGACGCAACAGCCATGAATCTCTTTACTCGTCAGGAAATACAAACTTCCAACGTTACTCTCGATCCATATCAAGTTGCGTGGTTGAAAATAAATTAACCATGTCACACCTGCACTTGCGCCAGGTGCAAGTGTTGCGAGGAGCGCAGCGACGAAGCAATCCCCCGCGAATTTGGAGATTGCTCACCGCACTGGCGCGCGGCGCAAGTGTCGCGCCTTCGGCGCTCGCAACGACATCATCAATTAGAGGTATCCCATGACTCCTTCCTCTCACAACATCGGCTTTATCTCCACCCGCTTCGCAGGCACCGACGGCGTCTCGCTCGAAACGGCAAAGTGGGCAAGCGTGCTGGATCGGCTCGGTCACCGGTGTTTCTATTTCGCAGGAGAATGCGATCGAAACAGCGACCGGTCCCAGGTCACGCCGGAAGCGTTTTATCGTCATCCCGAAATCGAAAAAATAAACCAGCAAGCCTATTCAGGCAGTTGGACGGTTACGAAAGAGGCGCGTTCGGCTCACCCCGAAATGACCGACCTGCACAAGGATTTTTTCTCCATCTACGTGCGCCCGCCGCAAATGACGCGCCGCATCAACGAGCTGAAGGAATATCTCAAGGAAGAGTTGTATAAATTTGCGCGCCGCTTCGATTTGGAAATTCTTGTGATCGAAAATGCGGTGACGATCCCGCTTAACCTGCCGCTTGGTCTTGCATTGACGGAGTTCATCGCCGAGACGGGATATCCCACCATCGCGCATCATCATGATTTCCATTGGGAACGCCAGCGCTTTCAAGTCAACTGCGTGGGTGATTATCTTGCGACGGCTTTTCCGCCGAACCTTCCTTCGATTCGACATGTGGTGATCAATTCACTTCAGGCACAGCAGATCGCTTCGCGTCACGGCCTGACCTCGCGCGTGATCCCCAACGTGATGGATTTCGACTCCCTGCCGCCTGAACCTGATTCCTACACCGAAACCGTCCGCGCCGATTTTGGAATCCGCGATGGAGAATATTTTTTTCTGCAACCCACGCGCGTCATCCAGCGAAAAGGAATCGAACACGCCATCGAACTCGTGCGACGACTCGGCCTGCCCGCAAAACTTATCATCTCGCACGCTTCAGGCGATGAAGGCGATGACTACGAACAGCGCGTGCGCGAGTACGCTCATTTGCTCGATGTCACCGTCCGCTTTGAATCGGACCAGGTGCAGGATGCACGCGGCACCACAGCAGACGGCAAAAAGATTTACACACTTGGCGATGTGTATCCTCATGCAGATTTTGTCACATATCCTTCGACCATTGAAGGCTTTGGTAACGCCTTTTTGGAAGCCGTGTATTACCGCCGCCCGATCTTGGTGAATAACTATTCCATTTACGAAGTGGACATCAAACCCAAAGGATTCCGTGCCGTCTGGTTCGACGGCTTTATCAGCGCAAACACATTGAAGGCCGTGCGCGATGTTCTGCAAAATCCTGCGCAGGGACGGGCCTGGGCGGAGGAAAATTACCAGCTTGCGAAACGATATTTCTCTTTCACTGTGTTGGAGCGCCGCTTGCAATCCATTCTTGCGGACTGTTTGGGGCAGCAGGTATGAACATCGCCATCCTCCATTACTCCGTTCCCCCCATCGTCGGCGGCGTGGAAAGCGTGATCGGCCATCATGCGCGGTTGATGACCGATGACGGGCATTCCGTGCGTTTGCTGGCGGCACGGGGAGAATCGTTGAACGGGCAAATTCCGCTGACGAGGATTCCGTTTGCCGATTCACGCCACGAGCATGTCATTCAAATGAAA
>JBBIUO010000287.1:1804-5585 GCA_037440205.1 Chloroflexota bacterium | reverse complement strand
CAGAATGCAGGAAATCACCAGGAACGTTTACATCGAGGATCAATTCCCCGGGGTTACGCTCGGCGTCATTGTTACATCCCGCGGGTTGATCCAAATTGACGCGCCTCCCTCCCCCGAAGATGCCCGTTCGTGGCGCGCCGCGTTGATGAATCTCGGGGGCGGCATGGAACGAATCCTCATCAATCTCGACGCGCATCCAGACCGAACTCTCGGCGCACGCGCCATGGATTGCACCGTGCTTGCTCACGAAAAGACCGCCAACACATTTCGCACACGCCCCAACACCTTCAAGGCGCAGGGCGAGGAGACAGGCTCGGATTGGGAATCCATCTCCGGGCTTGGCAGTGTGCGCTGGGCGCCGCCCGAAATTTCCTTCCTCAATCAGATGACTTTGCATTGGAGCGATTCGCCCGTCCTGCTGGAGCATCACCCCGGGCCTTCCAGCGGCTCCATCTGGGTGCACCTGCCCAATGAAAAAATCGTTTTCATTGGCGATGCCGTCCTCAAAAACCAGCCGCCGTTCCTTGCCGGGTCGAACCTTTCCAACTGGCTTTCCACCTTGAATCTTTTGCTCACCCCCGCCTTCAAGGGATACACCATCATCAGCGGGCGCGGCGGCGTGGTGACAACAAACGTCATCAGGGCCCAACTGGACTTCATCAAACACGTTCACGATAAACTCGAAAAATTCACGACGAAAAAACCGAATCCAGCCGCGACCGAGAAACTGGTCAATTCACTCCTGACATGGTTCAAAACCCCGGCCGCCCGCCATAAACAATATGCCCAGCGCCTGCGCTACGGATTACTCCATTACAACGCGCGCCCGAGCCATGCGGCCGGGCATTACAACGAGGATTAATGACCGTGCGCCAGCCCCTTCTTGAGTTAACCCGCAGCCGCGTGGTGGAATCAACCCATTTCGGTTCCATCGCCATCGTGGATTCCAACCGAACGCTTTTGCACTCCTGCGGCGACCCATACGAGGTCGCCTTTTTACGCTCATCGGCCAAGCCGTTTCAGGCGCTTCCATTCATCGAGCGCGGCGGCGCGGAACATTACAACTACACCCAGGGCGAGATTTCCATTTCATGCGCCTCCCATGAGACCGCGCAAATCCACCTCGACACGGTCAAGGCCATGCAGGCAAAGATCGGAATTCAGGAAACCGACCTGCAATGCGGCGGCCATCTGCCCGGCGACACTGCCATTTTGAAAAAGGTCATTCGGCAGGGCATCGTCCCCACCGCCAATTTCAACAACTGCTCCGGCAAACACACATCCATGCTGGCTCACGCCAAAATGCGCGGACTGCCGCTGGAAAATTATCTCGACACTGCCCACCCCATCCAGCAGGATATCCTCGCCACATTCTCTGAAATGTGCGGGATCGAAAAGGACAGGATCGAGCTGGGCATTGACGGCTGTTCCGCGCCGAATTTCGCCGTCCCGCTTTTCAACGCCGCCCTCGGCATGGCGCGCATGTGCGATCCGCGCGAGTTGAGCGAAGCCCGCGCAACCGCCTGCAAAAAGATCACCTCCGCCATGATCGCGCACCCGGAAATGGTCAGCAACTTCGGCGAATTCGATTGCGAGTTGATGAAAGCCTGCGAAGGCAAAGTTGTCACCAAACGCGGCGCGGAAGGCTTTCAACTCATCGGCCTGATGCCCGGCGTGCATGGCGAATGTGGCGTGGGCATTGCCTTCAAAGTCACTGACGGCGACGCCTCGCGCATGAACGACGCACTCGAATCCAGTGCGCGGGTGCGACCCGCCGTCACGCTTGAAATCCTGCGCCAGTTGAAAGCGTTGAACGAAAGCCAGTTGCAATCCCTGAAAAAGTTCGGTCCCAGAAAACAGATCACAAATCACCGAGGGCTGGTCACAGGCGAATCGTACCCTGCCTTCCAACTTGCATGAACCCAAAAGAACGCGCACTTCAAATTCATCGAACCCTGCTCAAGGCGTTTGGCGAGCCAATCTGGCGCAACCCGCTCCCCGCCATTGATGAACTCGTCTCCACCATCCTTTCGCAAAACACAAACGACGTCAACCGCGACCGCGCCTTCGACGCCCTGCGCGCCAAATTCCCGGCATGGGAATCCGTGCGCGATGCGAAGACAAGCGATGTGATTGCCGCGATTCGACCCGCCGGACTCGCCAACCAAAAAGGGCCGCGGATTCAACACGTCCTGCGCGAGATCACGAAAGAACGCGGCTCGCTCAATCTGGACTTTTTGGCTGGTCTGCCAATCGAGGAGGCACGATCCTGGCTGACGAAGTTCAACGGCGTCGGCCCGAAGACAGCCGCCATCGTCCTGTGCTTTTCACTGGGCATGCCCGCCTTCCCTGTGGACACGCACGTCTATCGCGTCACCGGCCGCATCGGTCTGCGCCCCGAAAAAATGACCGTGGAACAGGCGCACCCGCATCTTGAATCCGTTTTCCCACCGGAAACCTACTACGCCGCGCATTTGAACATCATCCGCCTCGGGCGTGAAATCTGCCACGCGCGCAAACCGAATTGTCCGCAGTGCCCGGTGATCAAGTTGTGCGGGTATAAGGAGAAGACAAAACAGGCGGGCACGGAAACAGGCAAGGTAAAGAAAATAAGGTAAGATAAGATTCAATGGAAAGGAAATTCCGATGACCAGAGAATTTAATGTCGTGATCGAGCGTGACTCGGAAGGATATTATGTCGCCAGCGTGCCCGAGTTGCATGGCTGTCATACGCAGGCCAGATCGCTGGATGTGTTGATGGAGCGCATCCGTGAGGCGATTGAATTGTGCCTCGAAGTGGAGCAGGATGTGACAGGCAATGAATTCGTGGGCGTGCAAAAAGTGGCTGTGGAAGTATGATGGTTAAACTGGCGCGGCTTACAGGGCAGGAGATGGTCGCCGCCTTGAAAAAGGCTGGATTTGAGGTTTTGCGGATCAAAGGAAGCCATCATTTTATGGCTCATCCCGACGGCAGGCGCACTGTGGTGCCAGTGCATCGCGGGGAGGAAATCGGGCCGGGGTTAACGTTGAAGATACTGCGCGACTGCGATATGGAACACGAAGAGTTTATGAAATTGATAAAATAAAAAATAAGGTAAGATAGAAACAGGTGATGAAACATGCCTGACGAACTCAAACCTCTGTTGAAAAAATTAAAGAGCGGACTCAAGAAAATCTATGGCAGGCAATTCAAGTCTGCGTATTTGTTTGGGTCGCGCGCGCGCGGCGATTACGATGAAGACTCCGATGTGGATGTATTGATCGTTCTCTCGGACTTCAAAAAATACGGCGCAGAATTGAAACGCACAGGCGAACTGGTTGGAAAATTGTCACTGGACTACGGCACAACGGTCAGCGTGGTGTTTTCCCGCGAGCAGGAATGGAAACACGACAAACTGCCCTTGTTGATGAACATCCGCGCGGAGAGTATTGTCGTATGAAACCCGATACCAGTTTTCTTCTCGAAAAGGCGGAACAAGCCCACGAGTTTCTTATGAAGGCGCGGGAGTTTTTGGCTTCACAAGAGACCTGAACGCTCAAAACTTTGGGGAAATAACCGGAGAAACCCATGCAAACTCCCCCCGTCAGCGCCGCATTGGAAACACTTGGCGTTCCGCATAAAATCTTTCGGCACGAGAGTCCCGTTCACTCGCTGGAGCAGGCGGCGAGCGAGAGAGGTCAGCGGGCTTCGCAGGTGGTGCGGAGCATTTTGTTCCGCATTGCGGAGGATGAATTTATAATGGCGTTGGTAGCAGGGCCGGGGCAAATCTCGTGGAAGGCT
>JBBIUO010000287.1:0-1750 GCA_037440205.1 Chloroflexota bacterium | reverse complement strand
GGCGGTGACCGGATATCGCGTCGGGGCGGTGGGGCCGTTCGGATTGCTGAATCAGGTCAAGGTTATGATTGATTCGAGCGTGCTTCTCGAGGAGGAAATCTCCATCGGGTCGGGAATGCGCAATACGGCGATCATCCTGAAGAGTGCGGATCTGCGTCGCGCTTTGAACGATGCGGAAGTCGTATCCTTAGTTGAAACGGAATGAGCAATCATGGATCACATCGTTTACCTCGCGCTCGGAAGCAACATGGGCAACCGCATGACGAATCTCAAAACGGCGGTCAACAATCTCACGCCGCAAATGAACGTGAAGAAGAAATCGTCCGTTTATGAAACGCCGCCCTGGGGTTTTACCGAGCAGGCCTGGTTTTTGAATCAGGTGGTGAAGGCGGAGACCTACCTCAAGCCGGAGGCGCTTCTCGCCCATTTGAAGCGGCTCGAATCGGCGCTGGGACGTGAGCCAAATTTTACGAACGGCCCGCGCCTGATTGACATTGACATTTTGTTTTACGACGACCTGGTGATTTACACCCCCCCGCTGGTGGTGCCGCATCCGCGATTGCATGAGCGCGCGTTTGTGCTTTTGCCGCTGGCGGAGATCGCGCCCGACCTGGTTCATCCCGTTTTGCATAAATCCATCAACGAATTGCTGGATGAGGTCGAGCCGATTGAAATTAAAATTGTGAAATGAACAGATTGGCTTGTATAATTGGATGCAGGGCAAATCCCGTTTGTCCTGCATTTTTTGCGTAGTTTTTTCAACCACGAAGGACACAAAGGATCACAAAGGTTTTCCCATGTGCATCTTTACGACCCATTGTGGCGCATCAGGAGAAACATGAAAATCGTTCGTTATCGAACCAATGGCGAAGCGCCGAAGTATGGCTGGATGCTGGATGACAAGGTCGGTGAAATTCAGGGAGATATCTTCGGGGAATATCGCAGGCGCGAGGCGAAGATTCCCATCGGGGAGGTGAAGCTGGCCGCTCCCTGCCAGCCAAGCAAGATCATTTGCGTGGGACGAAACTACATCGAACACGCAAAAGAATTGGGCAACGAAGTTCCCAAAGTGCCGCTCATCTTTTTGAAGCCGCCTTCCTCGATCATCTCAAACGGCGAACCCATCGTCCTGCCGCCGCAATCAAGCCAGGTGGAGCATGAAGCGGAACTGGTCGTCGTCATCGGCAAGCGCGGACGAAACATCACCATCGAAAACGCGAAGGAATACATCTTCGGCTACACCATCGGCAACGACGTCACCGCGCGCGACCTGCAAAAAACCGACGGTCAATGGACCCGCGCCAAAGGCTTCGATACTTTTTGCTCCTTCGGGCCGTGGATCGATACCGAGTTCGACGCGTCCGATGCGGTGGTCACCTGCCGCGTGAATGGGCAGATGCGCCAGATGGCATCCACCCGTGACATGGTCTTCAATATCAACACGTTGATCGCATTCACTTCATCGGTGATGACACTCGAACCCGGTGACATCATTTTTACCGGCACGCCATCGGGTGTGGGCGAATTGAAGAATGGCGATGTGGTGGATGTGGAGATCGAAGGGCTTGGCAAGTTGAGCAACCCGGTGAAAGTGTAAATGTCATTGCGAGGGCGGTGTTCTCCCAGCACTTGCACGCTGGGCAAATGTCCGCCCGAAGCAATCTCGATGTTATTACAATGAGATTGCTTCGCCTTCGGCTCCATTAGACTTGGAGTAGTATTGGATTTGCCAAACAAGGGCTGAAAAAGT
>JBBIUO010000286.1:0-5598 GCA_037440205.1 Chloroflexota bacterium | reverse complement strand
CAAACCATTCATCCGCTTCTTTTTCGCAAAACGATAGGAACAAAAAATCCAATTCTTTACGATCTTTTCTTTCGCACACCGTCCAATGAAACGTCTTTACCGACAGGATATAGCACGACAATACCAGCAAAACGATTGCCAGTATTTTTACGAGCAGGCTTTTTCTATCTTTGAAAATTTTCATTGGGGTGAAATCTCCCTTCGGGGTGGGGTTTTTCTGGTCAATGGTGGGTGATATTTTTTTTGGGGGGTCTTTGCTTTTCCCCCGCGCGGGCTTTCAAGTTCCATTATATGGAAAATTGTGTTGTGGGGAAGTGGCGAATGTCATCATTTTTTGCGCGTCCAAATCCGCAACGGCTATAGAATATTTCGTAATGGCTTTGGCGCATAAGTCGGAAGAGAAAACAGATTTGAAGATAGTTGCGCCGCTAAAATAATGGACTTTATCCGAAACAAATGCGAACACCGTCCTGAAGGTTTTTTTTCGAGCAGTTTGAGCGTCTGACTGCAACCATCGGGACGTTTTTAATGAATGCTTCTGGCGTCCGTTCCGTTTTTTGTGTAGAATGCTTGGGCGATTTCACCCATGAGACTTCAATGAAAAAAATCCTCCCCGCTTTTCTTTGCCTTGTCATGCTTTCTGCCTGCGCGCCTGCCGCAGAGTTACCTGCCAGCACAGCGACAGCAATACCTTCGCCGTCTCCATTGCCATCCGCAACGAACACCTCCATGCCGGACGCGTTGTGGGTCAGTCCCTCCGTGCCGCCGAAACTTGTCGAAGCGACAAAATCGTGGGACATTCCGATCACGAACGATCCCGCGCGCGCCACAAGCAAACTGGATGTATCCGAATCGGGTTCGATGTGGATTTACGCTCTCGTCGCGCCGTTTCCAACCGTGACGGATGATGTGGCGTTTCAAGATTTACTCTCCGCCTGGAAAGGCGATTCATCCGGGCCTGTGAGCGGGCACAGCGTTCTATTGGCAGAATCCACCCTCGGGGCGTTGACTGCTCTTTGGGGCGAACCAGCCCCGGGCGAGGTACGAAGCGTTCCGTCGAACGAGTTGCTCGATACGGCGTGGAAAGAGTCTGCGTGGGCGATCATCCCATTCGAAGACATCCAGCCGAAATGGAAAGTGTTGAGTGTGGATGGTCAATCGCCCTTGCGAAAGAATTTTGATGCGAACGTTTATCCGTTGAAAGTGTATTTTGGTTTGTCGCAAGGCGATTTTCAATTGCCCGAAACGAACCGCGACCCGTCGAAACTTGCAACCGTGATTCTCACCGGCGTGACCGCGCTCGTGCGCGCAACCGCCGTGACGATGGAACTGCGCGGCGTGACCTTCCCCGGCGAATTTGTCCGCGACGAATTCCGAGAGGCGGATGTGTTGCACGTCAGCAACGAAGTGCCGTTCGACAAGCATTGTCCATATCCGAGTTCGGGCTATCGGAATTTTATTTTGTGCAGTGACCCGAAGTACATGGATTTGCTGTTGGATGTCGGCACGGATGTGGTGGAGTTGACCGGCGATCATTTTGCCGACCGCGGCGTGACGGCGATGCTCGATACGCTTGCGATGTATAAAGCCAATGCCCTGCCGTATTACGGCGGCGGCGCGAATGCTTCGGAGGCGCGCCAGCCATTGTTGATGGAAGTGAATGGAAACAAGATCGCGTTCATGGGTTGCAATGGGAAGCGCGCGGGGAAATATCCGAAAGCCACCGACACGATCCCCGGCGCGGCGTTGTGTGATTACGATTTTTTCGATACGCAAATCCGCGAGTTGAAGGCGCAGGGATACAACGTGATTTTCACATTCCAGCACGAGGAATGTTATTCACCGGGGCCGTGCTACACCCATGAATATGGTTTTCATCGCGTGGCCGATGCCGGGGCCGTGATCGTGAGCGGAAGCCAGGCGCATTACCCGCATTTGATGGAGTTTCGCGGCGATTCGTTCATTCACTACGGGCTGGGAAATTTGTTCTTCGACCAGATGACCTACATCCTCCCAAGCGGCGAAGTCATTGACGACACACGGCGCGAGTTCCATGACCGGCACGTGTTTTACGATGGCCGCTACCTCGGCGTGGAATTGCTGACCTCGATGCTGGAGGATTACGCCCGTCCCCGCCCGATGACGGCGGCGGAGCGCGCGGCGTTTTTATCGGATTATTTTTATTACAGCGGTTGGATTCCGTTAATGCCGACGCCCATCCCCCAGCCGACAGTCACGCTCACGCCGATTTCGTTGCCGTAACGGTTTCTCTTCGCACGCGAGCGCGTAATTGACGTTCTCTAACGTCACGCGAAGCGTTGCGCAAGAGAGCGCAAATTACGCGGGCTTCTCTTGATCTACTCAAAATAAATATTCAAATCCGAGCAATCGAATCGGTTGCCGCAGTTGGGGCAGGTGACCTTGCAATTGCTTTCCCGCATTTCAGCGCCGCAAGGGTCGCAGATCCAGGTTCGCTTTTCCGTCCACTCGATATTTCTGAACAAGGACACGTCGAACTCTTTTATTTTGTCCCGGCCCAGTGTTTGGACTGCCTCCATTACATTCCCAAGGTCGTTTCTCAATTTTCCAACTTGAATTCCCCGGCAAACGTCGGGCCAATCTCTGAGCCATTTCATGCACCTGTCATGGACTTTGACCGCGCCGTCGTAATTTCCGCGCGTGATGTGCAAGTACACGACGGCAACTTGAAGAATCCCGCGATATAGGTCGCGGATCGCGCCTCTTTCGTTGCGCCAGGCGGCTTCCAACTCCTCGTGTGCTTCGAAGAATCGTTTTTGATTGAATAATCTCAGCCCTTCGATGGCTTTCGGATGGAGTTTGCCGGAGCAGTTGTTTTTCATGATTAACTCACTTTACATTGCGGGGGCGATCTGCCTGCATTGACTCATGTGTAGAGTGAGTGCGCCCGACGCTAGAGAGCGTCTCTTACGCGCTAACGCGGCGCGTAGGGGGACGTTCTCTAACGTCCGCACACTGTTTACAGATAAGCCCCTGCATTTTTGTGATGCTTTTGGCACAGGGCGACCCTTTCTTGTGTAACTGGCGTTGGGGTAGGCCCTGACGGGTCGCACCTACGCCTGGCTGGAATAAAACAGTTCTGTAGTATGGGGCAGGGTGCATCTCTCGGATGGTAAAATTTACCACAATGCAGAAGCGATTTGAAAACAAACGCTTTGGATTGGCTCTTGCGTTTCTGGCGCTGGTTTCCCTGGTTTTTCTTGCGGGCGCGTTGAGAAATGCAGACTTCCTGCCCGCCCAACCTCTCATTGGCACAGGCTACGACAAGGTGACCATTGACCTTTCCAAACTGGGGGAGGCACTTGTGGCGGCGGGGGAAATTCTGCTTTGGAAGCAACTGGTCTTTTGGGGCGCGATCTTTCTGTTTTTGGGATTGCTCGCGCTTTTCCTTTCCCCTGAACTGCGTAAAAAACTGTTTTTGATGATGCTGCGGCTTCTTGCGTCTGTACTCATGGTTTATTACCTGTTGAAGTACAAGCCAGACATCATCGCCAATTTTCTGCAACTCGGCCAGTTGGGACAAATGCCAGAACAGGCACAGGACGGAGCCCCGCCGGTTTTTCAACCGCCGCAAATATCATCTACCACGTCTTTTCTGGTGGCGTTTATCGTCGTCGCCCTGGTTATTTTTTTTGTTTGGATTTTTAGCCGCTGGTGGGCGAGACAAAAGGAATTGCTCTTGAGCCGCAAACCCCTGACCGAGATCGCCGCCATTGCGCGCGCATCCCTGCATGAACTTGCCTCCGGTCAGAACTCGAACGATGCCATCATTCAATGCTACGTGAAAATGAGCAATGCTCTGGGCGCGAAGCGCGGACTGCACCGCAGGCAGGGGATGACCCCGGCGGAGTTTGCCTCCTACCTCGAAGATGCGGGCATACCGCGCGAGCCAATCTCGAAGTTGACCGGTCTATTTGAAACCGTGCGTTACGGCGGTCACGTTTCCGGGCCGCGTGAAATTGACGAGGCGACTGCCTGCCTGACTTCCATTTTGCAGTATTGCGGGGAGACGCCATGATGAGGAATCGCTGGCTGATTCTCCTTGTGGTGGCTGTGGCGGCCATCGCCGCGTACGCGCTTCGGGATGCGGTCTACCGCACGGTGTTCCTTCCGCTGGCGTATCTTTGGTGGCTTCTCGGCTTGTACTATCATGCCGTGCCGCAGTTGATCCTGTGGATTTTGTTGGTGGTGGTCGTGTTCGTTTCCTCCCTGCAATTGGTTGCGATTATCAATTTCTTCCCCGCCATTGAAAAAAGGATTCACAAACAGGCGCAAGGCCCGGTGGAAAGCCTTTCTGTTTTGCTGGGGAAACCCACTCGCGGTGTGTACTACAAATGGCTGATCGCGAATCGACTCGGCAGGCTGGCGCGTGAAATGCTCGACCAGCGCGAAGGCCGCATCCGCAAGGGATACGTCCGCTTGAGCGGCAGGGACTGGCATCCGCCTGTTGAAGTAGATGATTATCTCGAGACCGGGCTGAACGGTTCATTTGCAGATTTTCCCTCCACGTATTGGTGGAGAAATTCAAAACCAACGCCGCTCGACCTCGACCCAAAGAAGGCGGTCGAATATCTTGAAAACGAGATGGAGATGAATCGTGACAGAGATTTTGAAAGCATCTGAGTTAAGCAAACAAGTCATCGCCGAAGTGGAACGCGTGGTGGTCGGTAAACGCGGCCTGCTTGAAATGATCATGGCTGCTGTGCTGGCGGGCGGACACGTGCTTCTCGAAGATTATCCCGGCCTCGGCAAGACGTTGATCGCGCGCAGTTTCGCCTCCGCGCTTGGGCTGGAATTCAAGCGCATTCAATTCACGCCCGATCTTTTGCCCGGAGATATCACAGGCGGCTACGTGTTCAATCGGACGAGGAACAAATTCGAGTTACGTCAGGGCCCCGTTTTCACCAACATCCTGCTCGCCGATGAAATCAATCGCGCTTCGCCCAAAACACAATCCGCTTTGCTCGAAGCCATGCAGGAAGGGCAGGTGACGATGGAAGGTGAAAGTCTCAAACTGCCCGATCCGTTCATCGTGCTTGCCACG
Source organism: Chloroflexota bacterium (assembly GCA_037440205.1). Lineage (GTDB taxonomy): Bacteria > Chloroflexota > Anaerolineae > Anaerolineales > Villigracilaceae > Villigracilis. The sequence goes on along the minus strand of JBBIUO010000286.1, from coordinate 515 downwards.
CAAAACCCAATCGAATACGAAGGCACGTTTCCATTGCCCGAAGCGCAACTGGATCGCTTCATGTTGAAACTCACGGTGGGCTATCCCGATCTCGAAGAGGAAAAGGAAATTCTCAAACGCCGCCGCGAACGCAGGCAGGATGAACTCGCGCTCAAACAAGTCACCAAACCGAAACAACTTCTCGAAATGCGCGCCGCGCTCGAAACCGTTCACGTGGACTCCGATCTCGAAAGTTATATTTCCGCGCTGGTTCATTCCACGCGCACCGACCGCCGCGTGGCCGTTGGCGCAAGCCCGCGCGGCTCGCTGGCTTTTCTCAAAATGGCGCGCGCCCATGCCGTTCTTTCGGGCCGCGATTTTATTTTGCCCGGCCTGACCTTGCCGGACTCTACCGGATATATTACTCTGCCGGATGCGCCCGGTTTGGGGGTCAAGATTGATTGGGCTGCGCTGGAGTCGCTGCGGATTCATGCCGGTACGATGCAGCTCTAATGAAACGCTTCCACTGGTCCATT
>JBBIUO010000285.1:1069-5672 GCA_037440205.1 Chloroflexota bacterium | reverse complement strand
CCCCCTGCGCCATCCCGAATGGTTGTGTGGGCGACAAATGGTATGACTTCGATGCCGAAGCCGCGAAGGCTTTGCTCACCGAAGCCGGCTACCCCGATGGCTTTGAAACCGTCCTGAACTATCGCGATGTGGTGCGCGGCTACCTGCCCGACCCGAACGTTGTGGCCCAGGATATTCAGGCCCAATTGAAGGAAAACCTCAACATCACCGTCAACATCGAGGTGATGGAATCCGGTGCCTTCCTGGATGCCGCTTCCGCCGGCCAACTCCAGGGCATTCACCTATTGGGCTGGGGTGCAGACTATCCTGACCAGACCAACTTCCTCGGCTATCACTTCGGCGCTGGCGCTTCCGACCAATTCGGTGACAAGTTCGCTGACATCACCGAAGCGTTAGACAAGGGCGCCCAACTTGCTTCCGATGCAGACCGCGAACCTTTCTACACTGCCGCGAACAACGCCATCCGCACCCACGTGCCGATGATCCCCGTCGCTCACGGCGGCTCCGCTCTCGCTTTCAAGGCTTCCATTGAAGGCGCTCACTCCAGCCCGCTCGGCAATGAGAAGTTCTCCGTCATGTCCAACGGCACCGACACCTTCGTCTGGATGCAGAACGCCGAACCCATCTCGCTCTACTGTGCGGATGAGACCGACGGCGAATCCCTGCGCGCCTGCGAACAGGTGACCGAGTCCCTGCTTGGTTATGAAACCGGCGGCACAGCCGTTGAACCCATGCTGGCAGAATCCTATGACGTCAACGCCGACCTGACCGAGTGGACCTTCCACCTGCGCCAGGGCGTGCTCTTCCATGACGGCTCCTCGTTCGATGCGAACGATGTGGTTCAGTCCCTCTCCATTGTATGGGATGCGGCCAGCCCGCTTCACAAGGGCAACACCGGCGCGTTCGATTACTGGTCCGGCCTCTTTGGCGCCTTCCTGAACGCCCCCCAGTAATTTCAAAATTGATTTTCCATCAGCCCCCCGGTAGGAACCTTCTTATCGGGGGGCTTCCCCCAAATAGCCATGGTCACTTACATCATTCGACGGCTTCTGCTCAGCATTCCGGTATTATTCGGCATTTTGTTTGCCACGTTTGCCCTGGCACGCGTAATCCCCGGCGACCCATGCCGCGCCATGCTTGGGGAAAAGGCGACAAAGGTGGTTTGCGATGAATTCATCCATCGCCATGGATTGGACAGGCCCGTCCTCATTCAATTTGGGGTGTATATCAACGAAATCGCCCATGGCGACTTTGGAAATTCATTCCGCTATTCCAAACCCATCACCGAACTGCTGATGGAACGCCTGCCGATCACATTTGAATTGAGCATCGCCGCGCTTACGTTCAGCATACTCATCGGCATTCCCCTGGGCGTGATTGCCGCCGTTCGTCACAATTCGTGGGTGGATGTGGTGACCATGCTGTGGGCCAACGTCGGGGTCTCCATGCCGGTCTTCTGGCTGGGATTGATGCTTGCCTACATCTTCTCGCTCACCTTGAAGGATACGATCTTTCAACTTCCCCCATCGGGGCGCTTGAGCGCAGGCATCATCACAACCCCGTTCTTTGAAGTGTGGGGGTGGCAGTTAACCGAAGGAACTTTCTCTTATACCTTTGCAGACTTCATCAGCCGCATGAATATTTTCAACTCACTGCTTTCAGCAGATTGGGAAGTGCTCAAAGATGCCGTTACGCACCTGATCCTTCCCGCCTTCGCGCTCAGCACAATTCCCATGGCGCTTATCGCCCGCATGACCCGTTCCTCCATGCTTGAGGTGCTTGGACAGGATTACATCCGCACGGCGCGCGCGAAAGGGCTGATCCGGCGAACCGTGATCTTAAAGCACGCCTTCCGAAACGCCTTACTACCCCTTGCCACCGTTATCGGCCTGTCGCTGGGCGGACTGCTGGGCGGCGCAGTACTCACCGAAACCGTATTCAATTTATCCGGTGTTGGCCGCATTCTGTATGACGGTATCACGGCGCGCGATTACGGCATCGTGCAGGGATTTACCGTCGTCATTGCAATCTTCTTCGTTGTTTTGAACCTGATCGTGGATGTCTCGTACGCCTACCTCGATCCCCGCATCCGCCTGGACTAGGAACTGATTCCATGACGACTCAAACCGCCTCCCCGAAAAAATTGGACGCCGAAACGCTTTCCCTTGATTCCGTCAGTCTCTGGCAGATCACACGACGCAGGTTATTCCGTCGCAAGTCATCCGTTGTCGGCATGGTCATCCTCGCGATCCTGGTCTTCATCGCATTGACCGCGCAATGGTTTGCTCCCTACCAACCGACTGTTACAATGCTGGACACGGAGGGTTATCCATCAAAATTCGCAAAAAAGCGACTCGACCCCTGCATCCACGCGTTTGGATGTCCCGATGAACAGCCGCAACACATCATGGGATTGGATGGCAATATCCGCGATGAATTCAGCCGCCTGCTCTACGGAGCGCGCCTGAGCCTGATGATCGGACTCTCCACCGTCACATTTGCCATCATCATTGGCACGGTTCTCGGCGCTCTCGGCGGATACTCTGGCGGCTGGATTGACAACCTCATCATGCGCGTCATGGACGTGGTACTGGCCTTTCCCTCGCTCCTTTTGGCAATCGCCATCGTGACCGTGCTTGGACCCGGCTTGATCAATGCCCTGCTTGCCATTGGCATCGTCTCCATCCCCGCTTATGCCCGTGTGGTGCGCGCCAGCGTGCTCTCCGTGCGTGAAATGGATTTTATCTCGGCCACGCGCGCGCTTGGTGGAAACACATATGAAATCCTTTTCAAGCGGATTTTGCCGAATGCCCTGACCCCATTGATCGTGCAGGGAACATTGGGAATCGCCACTGCCATTTTGGATGCCGCCGCCCTTTCCTTCCTCGGGCTTGGCGCACAACCCCCCACACCGGAGTGGGGCTCCATGCTTGGCGCGGAACGCAATCAGGTGTTCACCGCCCCACATCTTGTGTTCTACCCGGGCCTGATGATTATGCTTACTGTGTTGTGCTTCAATCTGATTGGTGACGGTCTCCGCGATGCGCTCGACCCGAGGCTGGCTCACGCAAGTTAACCCCAATTGAAAATCAAAACGCGGCCTTGAACCGGCCGCGTTTTTTGTTTAATCGGTCACCTTGCGCAATTTTATCGTAGGGGCAACCCGTCCATGCTTGACCGAATGCCAATTGCGCAAGAAAGAGTCGCCCCATGCCAAACATTTCCTGAAAATGCAAATGGGTCGCCCCTACGTCCAGAACATTTTGAATAACGCCAGTGCGCCAAAAATGATTCCCACAGCCGACGCGCCAAAAATGATCTCGCGTATTTCGCGTTGATCCTGCAAACGAAGGTCGGGGGGCGTTCCGATGACCATCCAATGCGGCCCTGCAAACCAGGTGAAGATCGCGCCGCCGAGCAGACCGCCCACGTGACCCCAATTATCAATACCGGGCGCCAACCCGATGAACAAATTCACCGCAATGATGAACCCCGCGTTGCTGATCGCCCGCCGCGCCATGCCGCCAAACAATCTTCGGTTTTGATAAAAGAAGATCACCTCCGCCGCGATCAGGCCAAACACCGCGGTGGACGCGCCGATGGAAAACCCGTTTTCACCGGTGAGCAAAAAGGAAAACACGTTCCCCGAGAACGCGCCGAGAAAATACAGCAGGGTAAACCGCCCATGCCCAAAGTGTCTTTCCAAAAACGAACCGACCGTCAACAGGGCGTACATATTAAAAAAGATATGCGGCAGGGAGCCATGCAAAAAGGCAGGCGTGATGAAACGCCACAACTGTCCCATGCGGATGGCATCGTTGATCCTTGCGCCGTACAACTCCAGCCAGTCCACTTGAGAAACAGCGTAACCGAAAACCGCCACACTCGCCTGTTGCAAAATATAAACGAGCACAGTAAACCCAAGGATTACATAGGTCGCTGTGGGCGGAAGAAAAGGCAAACGCACGATCCCTGCCTGGGATGGAGAAACAGATTCATCGGTCGGGGGTGAAGCGGGTTGTTCGGTCATAGAGTCACCTTGCGTTGCTGCACGCGCAAATGTTCGGCGGAAATGATCGCCCGCACTTTATCCACAGTATCATCCAGATGGAAATCCTGATTGACGATCACATAATCGAAGGCCTCGATGCGCTGGAGTTCCTTGCGGGCGGTGGCAATGCGCAGGGACAGCGAATCCGCCGTTTCAGTTTTTCGTTCGCGCAGACGCCGTTCGAGTTCATCCTCGCTCTCGCAGGTGATGAAAATCAGCAGCGCTCCGGGCGCAAGTTTTCGCACCGTTTCCGCGCCCTGCACATCAATGCGCATCACCACATCCTGCCCGCTGGCAAGCGCCTCACGCACCTCCCATTTTGGGATGCCCTTGTAATCGCCGTACACGATCGCGTATTCGATCAACTCGTTCTCCTCGATCATGCGCGCGAATTCATCTTTTGAAACGAACCAGTAATCCTTTCCATTCGTTTCGTTATCGCGCTTTTCGCGCGTGGTGGCCGTGACCACAAAATGGAACGGAAAGCCGCGTTCCTTCATGCGTTGCACGATCGAATCTTTTCCAACGCCGGAGGGACCGGAGATGACAATG
>JBBIUO010000285.1:0-1059 GCA_037440205.1 Chloroflexota bacterium | reverse complement strand
ATCGGGTTTGAGGGGATTGAATGATTCAGGCATGGGTTTATTGTACCAAAGAGACCCACGCTTCCTCCCGCCTGATGAGTGCAACGCAAAATTATCGGCGATTGCGCTCCAGCCGCCGTCCCCGGCGGCGTTTTACGAGGGAAATCCTGCGCCGGGGACGGCGCAGGGAGCAGTTGGCGCTTCATCCCGACCCTCGGCCTGATTCGCAGTAAAATTACGAAGTATCGCATAATTTGGAAAACTAAAATTTGTTTTTCTACTTGTAATTTTCGTCAAAAGTATTCTTGATTATGAAACAGGCGATAATATATGCCCACCTATGACTTTATCTGCAACGACTGCCAGAAACGATTCGACGTGTTCATGACCTTCAGCGAGTACGGCAAAAAAACCGTGACTTGCACATTCTGCAACAGCGAAAATGTCCGCCGCCGCATGACGAAGGTTCGCATTGCAAAATCAGAATCCAGCCGCGCCGAATCCGCCGCCGACGAATTCTCCAACCTCGGAGGCATCGAAGACGATCCCAAAGCCCTTGCCCGCATGATGAAAAAAATGGGAAACGAAATGGGCGAGGATTTACCAACCGAATTCAATGAAGTGGTGGACAGGTTGGAATCAGGTCAAAGCCCCGAAGAGATCGAATCTGCGTTGCCCGATTTGGGAAATTCAGAAAGTGAATCGTCGTAATCTGCCGCGCAATGAGAACCAACCTTGCTCAAGCCGTCATTCCCGGCGCAGGGAGCGCTTTTGCATTAGGAACTAAACTTACCCCATAAACAGGAACTCCAGGAAAACCTCCAGCCCCAACAGGATTTAAGTATTTTGTTGCAGGAACACGCGATGTAATGTTACCACCTGATACCAAATCACCATCTTTTGCCTGCCACCAAGCAGAAAGCGCTGGCGGTGGAGTTGGACTTGCACCACTGGAATTGGTGATATAAAAATTAATACCACTCGAGGGTCTGTTGACACCCGTTCTTATAGGGCATGTTGCACTATTACAATCAGAACACCTGTAACCAGCAGGAATATCAGTTAAATAGACAGTATTGT
>JBBIUO010000284.1:0-5711 GCA_037440205.1 Chloroflexota bacterium | reverse complement strand
GCGTTAAGATTTTGGTCTCTTCGTCCTTGATTCAATTTTAGATTTGGAATTGCTGAGCAAAAGTGAAGGATACCTGGGGACTGAATTATTCCGCGACGCAAGCCAACCGGGGCGATATATTACAATTGACCGCTGGATCACACCAGAAGCCTGCAACTCCTTCCGCGAAAACCACCGCAGTGAATACGAAGCATTGGACGCGCACTGTGAAGGCTTAACCGAAAACGAGTCGCTGGTTGGCGCTTATTCGCTTGTATAACCTGGAGGCACAAATGATCGTAAGAATGTGGCACGGCAGGGTTCCCACATCGAAGGCAGACGCGTACCGCGAGTTCACGAACGGACGCGCCATCCCGGATTATCAATCGGTCAAAGGAAACATCAGTGTTCACATCCTCGAACGCCGCGAAGGAGATGTGACCCACTTCATCACGCTGACATTTTGGGAAAGCCTCGACGCCATAAAAGGCTTCGCGGGCGAAGACGTGGAAGTTGCAAAATATTATCCCGAAGACAGGGATTTCCTGCTCGAATTCGAGCCAAACGTTGCGCATTACGAAGTCGTGGGACAATCCTGAGGCTGTTCCCGGAATCATGTCCAACCTCATGGAAGTCCTCACCCTCTTCCTCAAACTGGGATTCACCGCCTTCGGCGGCCCCGCCGCCCACATCGGCATCATGCACAATGAAGTGGTCAAAAGTCGCAAGTGGTTGACAGATGAAGAATTCCTCGACCTGCTCGGCGCAACCAACTTGATCCCCGGCCCCAACTCAACAGAAATGGCAATCCACATCGGCTATTTGCGGGCAGGCGTGCCCGGCCTGATCGCAGGCGTGTTGGGATTCGTTTTACCAGCCACGTTGATCGTGCTGGGACTGTCATGGCTCTATGTTCAATTTGGAACCACGCCACAGGCAGGCTGGCTGATGTATGGGATCAAACCCGTCGTCATCGCCATCATCGCGCAGGCATTGTGGACTCTTGGAATCAAAGCCCTCAAAAACCGCGTCCTCGCCTTCGTCGGCGTTGCAGTCTTCGCGCTTTATTTTTTGCGGCTCAATGAAATCGCTTTGCTCTTTGCGGGCGGGCTGCTCGTGACGCTGATCTCAAATTGGAAGCGGCTCAAGAATCCATCGCCCTCCATTCTGCTTCCGCTCGGCGGCATCGGCCTTTCACAACTCGCAATTCCATTCAGTCTCCCCATTCTATTCCTGACCTTTCTCAAAATCGGTTCCGTACTTTACGGGAGCGGCTACGTTCTCCTCGCCTTTCTCCGCAACGACTTCGTTCTGCGCCTCGGCTGGCTCACCGACCAGCAACTGCTCGACGCCATCGCCATTGGGCAGGTCACGCCGGGGCCGCTCTTCACCTCCGCCACTTTCATTGGATACATTCTCGGCGGCATACCGGGCGCTCTCCTCGCCACACTCGGAATTTTTCTTCCCTCTTTTATTTTTGTTTTGATATCGAATCCGTTCATCCCAAAGATTCGAAACTCGATCTGGGCAGGCAGTCTGCTCGATGGAGTCAACGCTTCTTCGCTTGGACTGATGGCCGGGGTGGCGTTTCAACTGGCATTCTCTTCGCTGACGGATTTTTACGCCATCGCCATTGCCGCGCTCTCTTTTTTTCTATTAATCCGCTTCAAAATCAACTCCACCTGGTTGATTGCGGGTGGGGCGCTGGCGGGTCTGCTCATTTCGATTCTCCGCTAAAATCAACCATGCCCATCTCCCCCATTTATACAAAATCAATCACCATTCCAAAAACCGCCATTGACGAAAACGGCCACGTCAACAACGTGGCCTACGTGCAGTGGATGCAGGACATCGCCGTCTAGCACTACGCCGCCATCGGCGGGATTGAAGCGCAGGGCGCAGATTCAACCTGGGTCGTCCGAGAACACAAGATCGAGTATCTGCTTCCCGCATTCGAAGGTGAAGAAATCGAGATCAAAACCTGGGTGGAAAACATCCGTCGTGTGCGCTCGCTCCGCAAATACGAATTTGTCCGTAAATCAGATGGGAAGGTTCTCGTCCGCGGCGAGACGGACTGGGTCTTTGTCAATGTGAAAACAGGAGCGCCGCAGGCAATCCCAGTGGAAGTGATAAACGTATTTAACCGCTCAGCAACTTCTCATACACCTTGAGCAGTTTCTTCTGTGATTCGTGCCAGGTGAATTTCATCAACGCCCGCTCGGAGGCGGATTGGGCAAGCCGTTTGGATAATTCAAAGTCATTCAGCAAAGCAATGGTTTGCCTTGCAAGGTCATCGGGGTCGCTGGGAGAGAATAGGAGCGCATCCACATCTTCGCGGACGAGTTCGCGGACGATGGGCATGTTCGAGGCGAGCAATGGACGCCCCGCCGCCATGTATTCAAGCACTTTGATGGGGCAGGCACCCTGTGTCACGTTTCTGTCGTTCAAGCCGAGCGGGGCGACGCAAATATCTGCACTGGCGATCAACGAAGGAATTTCGTGATGCGGCACGGCGGGTTGTACGGTCACATGCTCTTCGACGCCGAGTTTGCGGATGTGTTTCGCAAGCAGTTTGCGCTGGCGGGAACGTCCACGCCCGATGATTTGAAGGCGGATCGGTTGTTTTTCGAGGATTTTCGGCAACGCCTTCACAACAATTTCCAATCCCTGCCAATCGGCAAGGGTGCCGATGTAAAGCAACACAGGGATTCGCCCGTCGCGGGTGGGCAAGGGGGATGGAGAAAAATCTGAGGCGCTGACTCCGTTTGGGATGACAGTGACCAGCTTTCGGCTGAGTCCCAGCGAGGCGATGTAGTCGCGGGTCACATTCGAGGGGCAGATGATCGCGTCGCTCAAGTGCAGAGTCGCAATTTCCTGTTCTTTTATTTTCAAAAGTAATTCGGGATCGAGACCGGGGTAATGATATTTGAGTTCGATGGACGGCAGGCCGTTCACTTCAAACAGCGTTTTGTATCCAAGCCGCTTTTTGTTTTGGGCAATGAAGAGACCATCCCAGATATTTCGGTAATGGACGACATCATATCCTCTCCGTTCGCTCCCTTCGACTTCGCTCAGGGAGGAGAGTGCAAGGTGTGCCGCAACCGACCTGCCAAAGTGCATGGCGCGGGCAAGGAAATTCTGCGAGAGGTCCTGCGAGATGCGCGTGACCTGCGCGCCTTCCATAGTATCATCGGTGGGTAGGAGGCCGTCATTGGGCGTGATAAGATGAACGTCGAAATTCCCATTGACCAGTCCGCGCAAGTTGTGCAAAATATGTGTTGACGCCCCCTTTGGGCTTGGTACAATATCGAAGGCTGTATAAAGAATTTTTGGCATTGATCGAATTATAGTTTACCCGGAGGAATGTATGCCAGCTTTATGCGTTGTAGGCGTGATCGGTGTCGTTGTCATTTCCCTGTTCTTTTATCTCCTGAACACCGCGCGCAAAAGGAACGCCCCCGTCACCAACATCACAGGCAAAAAGGATTACGCCCCCGTTTACGTTTCGCTTGCCGACCGGCCGGACTCGATCATGCGCGGCATGGATCGCTTCCGCGCCGAGGTGCAAAAGACGGAAAGGGCCGGCGACAAGTGGCGCTGGATTCCCCTGCTGATCTTCTTCGCCGGGCTGGGGTTGATGGCGATTGACGGCCTGCTCCTTTTGCTGGGATATTTTTCGCTGGTCTTTTCGGCAGGCGGATTGTTGCTGTGGGTCGCGTCGTTTGTGATGGCGCGCAATTTGCGAAAGAGCGATGTCCTCGATTTTTCGCCGCGCTACAAAGGCACGAAGGAAATCCTCCATACCCTGCGCGACGACTTGAAACCCGGCTCCACATTTCTCGGCCATCTCGATCTGACCGGTGCCATGCTGAAAACAAAAGTGGCGCGCGAAGCAAAGGATACCCAAAACCGAACGACGCAATACTTCCGCGACGAGTGGCTGTCGCTGAAGGCAAAACTGTATGACGGAAATATTCTGCGCCTGTCCGCGGTCCAAAAGTCGAAAAAGCGAATGTCGTATTGGAAGCGCAGCCGCATCAGCGGAAAATCGAAACTCAAACCCGAAAAATTCAAAGGCGCGGCGCACGACCTGAAGGTTCGCATCGTGGTCAACCCCGAGGCATACAAAATCGTTCCGAACAAGGAATTCAGGCAGGGCGCAAACATCGGCAAATACACCATCGCACAATTAAGCACCGAAGGCGGCATGATTAACGTCGTCGCCAGTTCCCCATTCGACGAAGTGGAGCAGGAACAGATCCTCGGCTTTTTGAAATCCGCTTATTCCCTTTTACAACGAAAGGCAGCATAAATGAGTCGCAAAATCATCCCTTTTATTGTCGCGTTCGTACTTTCGTGCCTCGTCATGGTCGTGGCGGGCGTGTTCTCCTTCAGCGGAGCAGTGACCGCCGAAAAATTCGGCAGTGACCCCATCTGGACACAGCCATACAACATGGCAGAGAGCATGAAGATCATTGACCTGACCGGCGACGGACAGGATGAACTCTTCATTCAAAACGCAAGCGGCGTGAGGTTGTACGATGCAAGCGGGGACATCCTCAGCGATTACGGATACAGCCAGCCAAAGACCACCCTCGGCGATGTCAACGGAGACGGCGTGGAGGATATCGTTGTCTTTCACAGCGGCGGTTTCTTTTCGGTGGATACCATCGTCAACGGACAGCAGAAAACGATTGCATCCGAACTGCCGCTCTTCACCCCGGCGCGGGTGGCGTTGATTCGATTCGACGGCGGATCAGAAATCGTTTTGGGAGATGCGGCAGGCAAGATCGCATCCATCTCCACGAATGGACAGGTGTTGTGGGAATCGGATTTTGCGAACGAAGAAATCCGCGGCATGGATGATGCGAAGATCGGCGGCAAGACCTACGCCGCCATCGCTTCGCACGACGGGACAGTTGGTCTCTTCGACGCAAGCGGATCAGCCGTTTGGCAGTTGAACCAGGAACAGTTGCGCCGTATGCGCGCCTTCGATTTGAATGGCGACGGCAACAGCGAGATCATCACCGGCGGCGAATATGGCGCGTTCTACATTTACAGCGCCGTGGATGGCTCGACCCTTTTCAGCAAGTCGCTTGGACAAGCCATCAGCGAAGTGCGTGAAGTGGAATTGAACGGCGATCCATCCTCGCGGGAAATTATCGTCGGCGGAAAAGAAGGCGGCGTGTGGGCGTTTTCGTTCAACGGCACAACCGCGGCACAAATGTGGACGGGTTCCCTCTCCGATAAAGTGACGGAAATCTCCGGGCTGGATATCAACGAAGACGGCAAGGAGGAAGCGGTCATCGGCGACGATTCCGGCAAGGTGGCGGTCTTCACTGAAAACGGCACGCGCAACAACCTGCCCTCGCACACCAGCGGCATCACCCGCATCGACATCGGCAAACTCGGCGGGGAACGTTACGTGGTCATTGCCGATTATTCCGGGGTGCAGGTCAACAAAGTTAATTTCAGTTCCATTCCCGGTTTTCAATTCACGCCGCTCGTTGTCGGGTTGATCGTTTCCGCGGTCATCCTCATCATCGCGGCGATCCTCGCCTCCATCCCGCCGAAGCCCGAAATGAAAGTCTCCTTCCAGGATAAGAGCCGGGAATCGCTCAATGCCCAGCGCCGCATGTTGAAGGAATCCATTGCGGATGTAGAACGCCTGCGCAAAGCCGGCGAAGTGACCGGCGACGCCTATCTTGCGCGTCTCAAGCGCCTGCGCGCCG
>JBBIUO010000283.1:0-5742 GCA_037440205.1 Chloroflexota bacterium | reverse complement strand
CGACGCACTGCATGTAAAAAAATCAACTGCCATGAAGTACAATCGGAAAAACGAACGTCCCGCATCTGCGAAATTCGATTTTCAATTCATGGCAGAACAATCCCCGTATTCTTCCGATGAAATAAATCCACGGCTTCTTGAGGCGCTTGCCAGTCTCAACCAAATCAGCGCGTCCATCAACCAGATCGGCTCCAGCAAGGACCAGCCCTCCAGCCTGCAATTGATCGTGGAAAGCGCCATTCGCGTCGCGCCAGGCTCCTCGGCCTCGATCTACGTGTACGATTCAGCCCGGGGGGAATTAATTCCCGACTCGCGCGTCGTGGCATTTGCGGCAGAACACATCCACACCGAAACCTCCCACACCGAGGATGTTCCCCGCCCAGACGGATTTGGGATGCGCTCCATTCAACGGCAAAAACGAACGATTTCCTACGAGGAAAAAGACCTGCAAGTCCATCCATATCAAAATCGGCAGGGGGTAAAAGTCGTTGCCAGTTTTCCCTTGATCGTCGCCGGCGAAGTTCTCGGCGTTTTGTACATCTACCTCTACGAAGAACGCAAACTCTCCCAGCTCGAAGAATTGATGCTGGATAATTTCGTCAACCAGGCCGCGATGGCGATCTATCACAGCCGCCACCTTTCCGGGATGAAGCAAAATCTCGAGCAAAAGGAAAACGAACTCAGCCGCCTGCGCCGCGCAGGGATGCTCATCTCCTCGCGCCTGCGCCTCGAAGAGACTCTCGAATCCATCCTTGAACTCGCGCTGGAATTGACCAACGCCCAATACGGCATCTTTCGCCTGCTGGATAAAAGCGGGGAATACCTCGTCACCCGCGCCGTCAGCTCGGTGCATTTGGAAAAACCGTTGGTTGAAAGACTCCCTCTAAACGGAAAAAGCGTGATGGCGCATGTTGCGCGAACCCGCCAACCTTTGCTCATTCGCGACTTGCGGGAAAAACCGTGGAGTGAAATTTACTATCCTCTCGATTCAAAATTGGAGATGCGCTCCGAGTTGTGTGTGCCGCTCATCAATGCCAGCGGACGACTCGAAGGCGTGCTCAACCTCGAAAGCCCAAAGGTAAATGGATTCTCCGAAGACGACAATCACATGCTGCAATCGCTGGCGACCTACGCTGTCACTGCAATTCAGGAAGTGCGTCTGCTCGATGCCTTGCAGGAGGCGGCAGGATTGCTGATTTCACAGCCGAGCCAGACCGTGCTGACTCATTTGTGCGCGATGGCAAACGATCTGCTCAACACGTCATCGAGCGCCATCTGGCTTTCGAGCGAAAAAGGCAGCATGGAATTGATCGCATCCAGCGGCGTGGAAATCCCGAAGGAAGGTCCAACAGCAAACGACCAGCCAAATTCCCTGCTCACCCCGCTGTTGAACGGCGAAGAAGCCAGGGCGTTGGGAATGTTTGGGGTGTTCCACCCAGCTGTCGGCGGGGTGCGAGGCGATACGTCGGAGTGGGATAAAAAAGTGCTGGCATGTCTCGCCAATTACGCCGTGCTCGCCATCCAAAACGAGTCGCGCCAGCAGGCATTGAGAGCCTCGCAGGAACAGCATCTCATCGCCGAGACGTTTGCCGCCGTGGGCGACATCTCCGCGAATCTTTTGCACAACATGAACAACAAGGTCGGCGCGATTCCCGTGCGCGTGCAAGCCATTCAGGATAAATATCCGCAACTGCTCGAATCGGATTCGTATCTCAACAAGAACCTGGGCGAGATCGAGCGGAGCGCGGCCGCGGCCATGCAGATCGTGCGCGAGAATCTTTCGCACCTGCGCCCCATTCGCATCGAGCGGATGTTGGTTGCGCCGCGAATCAAGGAAGCGATCCGTGCCGTTCAACTGCCCGCCGGGATTCAAATCAATACCAGCGGAATCGAAAACCTGCCGCTTGTCAAAGCCAACGGGCAGAGTCTGACTTTTGTTTTTAGAAATTTGATCGAAAACGCGACGGACGCGATGAAAGGCAACGGCACGATCAGGATTCGCGGCGCGTCGAAAGAATCATGGGCTGAGGTTTCAATCAGTGATACCGGCCCGGGCATTTCCCCCGAACTGCACGAGCAGATCTTCGAACTCGAATATTCCAGCCGCTCGCATCCGGGCAAACTTGGATTTGGCTTGTGGTGGGTCAAGACACTGATGACACGCCTCGGCGGGACTGTGCTCGTAGAAAGCGATGGCAAACACGGGACGGCCTTCATCCTGCGCCTGCCGATTGCAGAGGCAATCACATGATTCGCGCCTTGATCGTGGAAGACGACAGCGCCTGGCAACAGATCATGAGCGAAATCCTTTCGGACTGCGGACTCGAAGTGGATGTGGCGAACGGTCTCGACCCTGCCATTGCCGCGCTAAAAAAACAACCGCACCGCCTCGCCGTGGTGGATTTATCCCTTTCGCCAAACGATCACAACAACATTGATGGATTGCGTGTGCTGGAAAATATTCGGCGGCTCGACCCGGACTGCAAGCCCATCCTGTTGACGGGATTTGCCACCGTGGAAATTGCCGTGGCCGCGCTGACGGAATACGGCGCGTTCACCTTCCTGCAAAAGGAAAGTTTCAATCGCAGTCAATTCAAGGAGATCATCCATCGCATCCTCACCAGCGCGCCGCAAACAGGAGAAAAAGCGGAACCGTTCATCCATGCGACGGTGGAGACGCGGGATGCAATCAAAACATCAAAGGCATTGATCGTAGACGATGATGCGGGCTGGCGAAGCATCCTCGAAGACCTGCTCGGCGACATTGGCTTTCAGCCTCAACCCTGCGCCAGTTTCGGCGAAGGACTGGGATCGCTGATGAAAGGACAGTTCGCGCTGGCGGTCATTGATCTTTCGCTCAACGAGACCATCTCGCAAAAGGATGGACGGGAGCCGAACGGCTATCAACTGCTCGCGCTCGCGCAGGAAAGAAACATCCCGGCGGTGGTCATCAGCGGGCTTTCCGAACCCGAAGAGATTCAACGAATCTACAAACGGTTTTCCATCGCCGCCTACATCGAAAAGCAGGCCTTCGACCGCGCCACGTTCAAGCGCATTGTCGAAGATACCAGAAAAGCAAACCGCCCCGATAACAAACTCGAAACGCTGACCGAACGCGAACGCGAAGCGCTCGATCTCCTCGCGCAGGGATTGACCAACAAAGAGATCGCCGAAAAACTCGTCATCACCACCAACACAGTCAAGCGGCATTTGAAGGCCGTCTTTGAAAAACTCGATGTTCATACCCGCTCCGCCGCCACAGCCAAAGTGACACGCGGAAATTTGTAACTTACCTTTTCATCCTTCATCTCTCATCCTTCATCCTTCATCCTTCATCATTCATCCTTCCAAAACCCATGCTCCTCCTCACCCGCGAAGAAGTCCAAAGACTGCTCGACCCCAATGAACTGCTCGCCGCACTCGAAGACGGCTTTAAGTCATTGAGCGCCGGTCAACTCAACGTGCCGCCGCGCAACCAGGCCATCGCGCCAAAAGGTCTGCTCGTGGGAATGCCCGCCTACATGCCGGGCCGAGCCATGTCGGTCAAACTCGTCACCATCTTTCACGAAAACATCCCCGCACATCAAGCCACCATCACCCTCTTCGACTCGGAAACCGGCGCGCCCATCGCCTTCATGGACGGCGAACACATCACCGCCATGCGCACCGCCGCAGGCGCAATCCTTTCCATCAAACATCTCGCGCGCAAAGACAGCAGAACGCTTGCCATCGTCGGCGCGGGCGTGTTGGGTCATGCGCATTTAAAGATGATCGGAACATTGACCGGCATCGAAAAGATTTGGATCGCTTCGAGGGATATTTCCAAAGCCCGGGCATTGACCTCCCTCGCCTCCAACGCAGGGACAACTGATTCCGTCCGAGAGGCAGTCTCCAACGCTGACGTAGTCTGCCTATGCACCTCCTCGCTCGAACCCGTCATCCAGGCCGAATGGATCAAAGCAGGGACACACATCACCTCCGTTGGCTATCGTCCACCCGGCGGAGAACTTCCGCGCGACCTCGTGGAAAAGAGTCATGTTTTCGTTGAATCGAAAGTCGCCTTCAACGCGCCGCCCGTCGGCTGCGCGGAATTGCAGGGATTGGATTCCGAGTTTGGCACAGAGATGGGAGAATTCCTGCTCGGTCAAAAGCCCGGCCGCAGGGACGAAAAAGAGATCACCCTCTACAAGTCCATGGGCCACGCCATGGAAGACCTGGTCGCCGCGAATTTGGTTTATCAAAAAGCAATGGAACAGGGAATCGGAAAGAGGGTAGAAATGACGAATTCGTAGTAGCGACTTTAGTCGTGTTTTTATTGGCAAAAAGCGACTGAAGTCGCTACTACATCATAGTTGAGCCGTCCCCAAAAACTGCGGGGGCTTTCTAACCCCTGTCGCCTGCTCGAAGGCATACGCAAGTTTTATCAACGTCGGTTCCTGCCAGGCCTGTGCAAAAAATGAAATTCCAACAGGCAAACCGAAGATATACCCTGCCGGCACAGTGATATGCGGATACCCCGCCACTGCCGCCGGTGATGTGCTTTCCATATCCCAATTGGTTGAATCGCCGTTTGCCAGGTCAATCATCCACGCCGGGCCGCCGGAAGGGACGATGATCGCGTCGAGTCTATGTTTTTTCATCGCGGCGTCAATCCCATTTTTGCGGGTGAGCAGGTGATTTTTCGCAAGCGCCTCGCGGTATTTTTTATCGCGCAGGCTTCCCTTTTCCTGCGCCGCAAGCATGTGCTCCTGCCCGAAGTACGGCATCACGCGCGACTTGTTCTCCTCGTTGAACTTGATGATCGCATCCATGGTCTTCAACTTCGAATTCGACGCGGCGAGGTAGTTGTTCAAATCCGCTTTGAATTCGTAGTGCAGGACGTCCACCTCGGTCTTGCTGAATTTATTGAAGTTCGGGACGTTCGCCGGGTCGAGGATGACCGCGCCCTGCTGTTTCATCACATCAATGCAGGCTTCGAATATTTTGACGATGCGGGCGTCGGTGCCGCACATATTCCTTGCCACGCCGATGCGCGCGCCTTTCAATCCATTCGGATCGAGGAATTTGGAAAAATCCCTCGCGATGTGCTTTGATCCACGTTTTGTGGACGCATCTTTCTCATCCGTGCCTGCCATGGCCCCGAGGAGAATCGCCGCATCTGAAACCGATCTTGCCATCGGCCCGGGCGTATCCTGGCTGTGCGCGATGGGAATGATTCCGCTTCGGCTGAGCAGGCCGAGCGTGGGTTTGATTCCAACGATGCCGTTTGTCTGCGAGGGGCAGATGATGGAGCCGTCTGTTTCCGTGCCGACAGCCGCTGCGCAAAGATTTGCCGCCACTGCCGCGCCCGACCCGGAAGACGAGCCGCACGCGGAACGATCCAGGGCGTAGGGGTTGCGAGTCAAGCCGCCGCGCGAAGACCATTCGCTGACGGAACGCCTGCCGCGGAAGTTCGCCCATTCGCTCAGGTTTGTCTTCCCCAAAATCACCGCGCCCGCCCTGCGAAGTTGTTTTACGATGAAGGCGTCGCGCGGCGCGATGTGGCCATCCAATGCCAGCGAGCCGGAGGTCGTCTGCATCCGGTCATGCGTGTCAATGTTGTCTTTGAGTAGGACGGGAATGCCATGGAGCCGACTCCGCACCTTGCCGGCAACCCGCTCCTCGTCGAGGTTTGAAGCGATTGCCAGGGCGTCGGGATTCGTCTCGATGACGGAGTTCAATTTCGGGCCGTCCCGGTCCATC